>JAISDI010000120.1 GCA_031264895.1 Endomicrobium sp.
TATTATATGGTATTATACAACAAATAATATTTTCTTTGCAATTGATTATATTATTGATTATATTATTTCATGCATTTGTCGTGTTGGCAACTTTGGCGAATTTTACAATGCATTCAAAATTTGTATAATGTCGGAAAATTTAGAACTGGAGAATGCCGGAAATGTAAGCCTACAGGCTTAGAAAATAGATTATTTGTTGGAAGCACGTATAGAAGACGTGTTGAGCTGGGTGGGGTAAAACTCACGAGGCGCATTCGAAGTCCAACAGATAATCGCTTGTGTTTGCTCGCCCTTTAGTAGGGCGAGCGGCGGCGATTACCACGAGTTACTTCGAATGGCTCAGGGTATCGCCGCTTTTTATTTTTGCAGGAGGAACACAAATAGAAAGCGTAACCATTTCTGTTCGCAGAGGGGCAGGTCGATGAATATGTCGATGTAGAGAGTATAAATAGACTCCCTAAAACAAGTAAAAGAGAAAATCTGTAATACAAAGTAGATAAGAAAAAGGAGATAAAAATGAAAAAAGTTTTAATGTTTGCCGTAAGTATGTTTGTCGTATGCAGTTTTTTGTCGTCTTGTTCCAAAGAAGACAGAAACAAGATTACCAACGGGGGAAATCAGGCGCAAAATGTCAATACTAATACTCCTAACGACACTATTTCGGCAGAAGAAAAAAACATAATAGAAAATTCCGACAATTTGAATTCCGCCGACTATGAGATATTTGAACTGCGATTTGGGTCAAATTTTATTTCCGGCGGTCATCAGGAATTTATAATAGTAAATAATGCAAATTATTCTTTTGTGGTCGGATTGAAAAATAAAAGTACCGGCAATATTTTGTATAAAGTCATTTCCGTTGCCGAGTGGACTTTTTCATCGGATAATGCCGCCATAACAGAAAACGGAAATACCGGTTTTAATGCAAGCAGTTCTTTTTATTCCGATACCAATGCCAAAATTACCGTTGACATTTCTTATAAGGGATTAAACAAAATTTTTAATTTCACTTTAAAGTCAAATATTTCTAACAATGTTGAAACGCCGCAAATATTTCAAGGTTCTTGGACTTTCTATGATGGGAAGTATGGGTATGTGATTATGACCTTTTCTGGAGACGAGTGGGAACTGAGAAATGGAGACGATTATCCTAATTATCCCGGGCAAAAGGAAGGAAAAGGGAAATTTATAGTTGACGCCGCAAAGAAAACAATAACTTTTTATGATATTTATAGATGGGATGATGTCAACGGACAATGGATTGCCGAAGAAAAATACTGGATTAGCGGAGTGTGCGGTTATGTTAAACTATCAGAAACAAGTTTTATCTGCGACGGATACACATATACCAAAATTTAACATTGCAGGGACATTATTTTTGGCGCAAAAAGCTTAAAATAAAAAACAGAGTCTCCGCAAGGGAAATTGATCCTTTGCGGGGATTTTTGTTTTTTTCCGCCGTCATGTCATTTATGACAACTTGGCCGCTTTTTTCGTGCGTTTGTCGTGATATTATTTCATTATAATTACGTACTGTTTTTTTTCCAGTTCTTCATTATTTAAAATTCTTAGACGCTTTTTTAGCATTTCGCTTTTTGGCATGACGGAAAGGCCTTTGTTTATTACTTCGCGCGCGCTTTCCGTATCATTTAAATATACGTATAGCTTACTTAGCGTTATGTAAGCGCGTTCGTCATATTTGCCGCCTGAATTAAGGGCGTCTATATACAAATTCTTCGCTTGTTCAAAATTTCCTTTTCTAAGGTAAACGTAAGCGAGCTGGGACGTTAGAGGGGAAGATTTTTTATTTTTAAGAAAACTAAGAGCTAAAATCGTGTATTTTTCGGCATTTTCTAAATCGTTTATGCTGTCGTAATATTTTGCCGTTCCGATATTTGTCATGGCGGACGTCGGATTTTCTTTTTGCGCCTGAAGCCAGAATGACGCTCTGTCTTTATAGAAAAAAGTCTGCTTGTATGACAAAAATGACATAAAAGCTATAAGAAAAAGTAATATAAAATAAAAAAATTTCTTTATTTTAGGATAAGTTTTGTAAATTGCCGAAGCTATTTCTGACAGAATGATAAATATTCCGACGAGCGGCAGGTACAATCTGTGCGTATAGTATGTACTGTTTGCAACTGCGTATGTCGGAAGGATAAATAAAATATACCAGATCATGCCAAGCAGTATGCGTTTAAAATTGATTTTTTTTCTGAAAATAAAGCATAAAGCTATAAGTATTATTACGGGAATGATCCCTTTGACAAAACCTGCCGTATGATTATGAAACTGCGGGAAGAGTATGATTTTTTCGGTTAAAAATATAATTCCAAAATACCATATATTTATTGCCGCGGAATTTATTAAATTTGCGGCCAGTTTTATGATGTTTAGTTCCGCCGAGCCGTGATACAGCACAAAAAATCTGGTTAAACAATATATAAAAACCGGAGTTGTCAAATATGCGATTATTTTCCTGTTTAAAATAAAATTTTTTTCATAAAGAAACGCATACGCCAAAAATATTAAAGGAATTATCAATGCAGTTTCCTTTGTAAAAAGAGCAATTGTAAAGGAAAATGCAGTAAGTAAAAAATATGAAGTTTTTCCGGTTTTTAAACTTCTGATAAAGAAAATGAATGCAAGAAATGAAAAAATCGCAAGCAAAATATCATTTCTTCCCGGAATCCATGCCACAGCCGACACAAGCGCGGGATGAACGATAAATAAAATAGAAACGATAAAAGAAGAAGTATCCGAATATCCGAGTTCTTTAAAAAACAGCAAAAGCAAAAAAGCGGATATTATATGAAGCATCATATTCGAATAATGGTAAAAACCGGATTCTCCGCCGCTGATAACAGTGTCTATAATCAAGGAAATGTTTAAAACAGGACGGTAAAATTTGCTTGTGTTTTCTTTAAATACGGGCTTAAAAATAAAATTCTTTATTTTGGCAGGACTGTCCATTTCGTCAATTCTTTCAATAATCAATGCATTGTCGTCAAGATAGGTAAAGCCGAAGTTAAAAGTATGTCCGTATATGAGGTAACCGAGAAAAAATACGGCAAAAAAATATAAAATCCGAAACTTGTATGCTTTGATAAATTCTGAAACTTTTTTCATAAATAAAATTATATTTTAAATTTAAGCGTGTATGACATTTCCTTTCTGTTATTTTTTAAATTATCCAGACGCTTTTTTATTGATTTGCTATGTGGAATAATATTTAGCGCTTCGGTCAAGATATCGATCGCCGACTGTTTGTCGCCTTGCTGCTCGTAAACGGCGCTTAAACCAAGGTAGCCCTGTTCTCTTAATTTGTTTGCTTCTATAGTTTTTTTGAAATATTCTTCGGCTTTGTCTAGTTCGCCTTTTTTATAGTAAACTAACGATATTTCCGTCAGCGCTCTCGGAATGTACTGTTTTTGCGCATATTCAAGAGCCTTAAAAGCGTGTTCTTGGGCTTTATCGGTATTTCCGTTATCTCTGTAATATGAAGACATCATTATGTTTATCTGCGGGGAAACAGGGTTTTCTTCATAAGCTTTAAAACAAAAAGATTTTCTATCCTGATAATAAAAAGAATACTTGTATGATAAAAACGACATGATTACGGCTGATATACAAAATACAATAAGCAAAATATTTTTACTTTTAGGATATTTTACTGAGGCAGCTTTCAAAATCTCAAAAATTACGATAAAACAGCCGATTATTGGCAAATACAATCTGTGCGTAAAATAAATATGTAGGGGCATGATATACGGCGGGATTATAAAAAATATAAACCAAAAAATCCCGAAAAGTACATGTTTGGGATTATAATATTTTCTTAAAAATACGCATAAAGCGATAAAAAAGGAAGTTGATAATAAAGATTTGATAAAAACAATATTAGCGGTTTCCGGAAATATAAGAATTTTTTCAGCCAGTAAAATTATGCCCGAATACCATACCATAGATTTTAATGAACGGAGTATACTTACAAACATTTCAATCAACGTTATATTTTTTACACCATGGGATAAAGCAAAATATCTAAAGCATACATACAGCAATAATGTCAAAAAAATACATATTCCAAACCGTAAGACAAATTTTCTGTCCACTTTAACTTCATATAACAATATATAAAGTATGTAAATGACCGGAATAATTATGGCTGTTTCTTTTGTAAACAATGCGGCTAAAAGAAAAAAAGCGCTTAATACGCAATGCAAAGTAATATTGCTTTTCGAGCTTTTTACGAAAAATATAAGAGACAGAAGCGCAAATATAGTAAGAAGTATATCGTTTCTGCCGGCTATCCATGATACTGCGGACGTCAATACCGGATGAACCGCAAGAATTATGCCCGCTGCCGCCGATATTTTTTTAGAATAGCCGATCGTTCTGAAAAATATTAAAACCAAAAATGCGGCCAGAGTATGTAATAAAACATTTGAATAATGATAAAAGCCGGGTTCCCCGCCGCATATTAAAGTGTCAATAGAAAACGTAAGTATTAACGCCGGTCTGTAAAATTTGTCTCCGGCGCCGTTAAATACCGGATTTAAAAAAATGTCTTTCAGCGATAAATCGTTTTCTATTTCCGATACTCTGTTTAAAATCAGCGTATCGTCGTCATAATATATAAAATTAAAGTTTGAACAATGCCGGTATGTCAGAAAGATTAGAAGGAAGATAAAAAAGAATGAAAAAATTTCAAATTTGTATTTGTTTATAAGCGTTCTAAGATAATTCATTTCGGAATTATATAAAAATACGCCATTTTTTTCCAGATTTTTCATAAAAAAAGCCGGTATCATAAAATATTGCGTGGACGCGGCGTATAAATATTTTGAAAGGAACTGAAAAAATGGTAAAATTATCAATTAAATGGGAGAGCGTAATTAAAAATGGAAAAGCTTCTTAAACAGAACAAAATATATACCGGAAAATCCGTAGATTTTTACAGCGATGAAGTTTCTCTTCCTAACGGCCAAAATGCCGTAAGGGAATATTTGGGGCATCCCGGCGCGGCTGCTGTTCTTGCGTTTTTGGATAAAAGAAATATTATTTTGGTTAAGCAGTATAGGTATGCGGCGGGGAAATATACTTATGAAATTCCGGCGGGAAAACTTGACGCGGGCGAATCGCCGCTTGACTGCATTAAAAGGGAACTTGAAGAAGAAACGGGATATAAAGCAAAAAGAATAGAGAAAATGATTAATTTTCATCCTACGACGGCTTTTTCGACTGAGATTTTGTATATTTTTGCGGCTTTCGGGCTGATAAAGGGCGATAAGCATCCTGACGAAGACGAATTTGTTTCAACCGAAATTTTTGATTTTAAAGAAGCCGTAAACATGGTTAAAAGCGGTAAAATTATGGACGCTAAAACGATAATAGCATTGTTATATTTTGATAATATTTTAAAATAGGAAGGGAAACTTTTATGAAGAGAAGTTGTTATTGCGGCGATGTAAAAGAAGATAGTATCGGCAAAGAGCTTATCGTAAGCGGATGGGTGCATTCCAGAAGAGATCACGGCGGCGTTATTTTTATCGATTTGAGGGACAGGGAAGGAATTGTGCAGGTGGTTTTCCAGCCTGAAAATAAGGAAATTTTTTCCGTTGCGGAAAGACTTCGCAGCGAGTACGCAATATCCGTTAAAGGTCTTATAAGGCACAGACCGGAAGGAACCGTAAACCCAAATATGCCTACGGGTAAAGTTGAACTTGTCGTTTCCGAACTCGAGGTCGTAAACTCCGCGCCGGGACTTCCGTTTGAAATATCGGATTATGTCGATACTTCAGAAGAACTCAGGCTTAAATACCGCTATCTTGATATGCGCCGTCCGAGTTTTCAGAAAAATTTTATAATGAGACATAAAGTATCGCAGGAAATAAGAAATTTCTTAAATGAAGACGGTTTTTTGGAAATAGAGACTCCTTTTTTGGGAAAATCTACGCCGGAAGGAGCGAGAGATTTTTTAGTTCCGTCAAGGATTCATCACGGAAGTTTTTACGCTTTGCCTCAATCTCCGCAGATTTTTAAACAGATTTTAATGGTTGCGGGTTTCGATAAATATTATCAAATAGCAAGATGTTTCAGGGACGAAGATTTAAGGGCAGACAGACAGCTTGAATTTACGCAGGTCGATTTGGAAATGTCTTTTGTCGAAGAAAACGACGTTATGGGCGTAATAGAAAGAATGCTTACGCGCATTTTTAAAACCGCGCTCAATATCGACGTGAAAACTCCTTTTGAGAGAATGTCCTATTGCGAAGCGATGATCAAATACGGTTCAGACAAGCCCGATACGCGCTTTGATATGTTCATTCAAGATTTTTGCGAAGAGCTTAAAAACAGCGGGTTTGGCGTTTTTTCGAACGTTTTGGCAAAAGGCGGGGTAGTGAGAGGTATGTGCATTCCGAAAGGCTCGCAGCTGTCGCGTTCAGAAATTGACGGTCTTACAAAATTTGTCGGCGAATACGGCGCAAAAGGGCTTGCGTGGATGAAAATTACAGAAACCGGAGCCGAATCTAATATAGTTAAATATTTTAAAGACGAGGAAATAAAAGCGATAATTTCAAAACTCGGCGCAAAAGCCGGCGATTTGGTCGTGTTTTTGGCCGACGAAGAAAAAATTGTCGCGCAAGGGCTTGGCGCATTGAGATTGAAAATGGGAAAAGAGCTGGGGCTGATAGATAAAAATAAATTTAATTTTCTGTGGGTAATAGATTTTCCTATGTTTGAATGGGACAGAGAAGAAAAGAGATGGTCGGCATTACATCATCCTTTCACTTCGCCAAAAGACGGCGAAGAGTTGACCGCCGCAAACGCCGCAAAAATAAAAGCTAAAGCTTACGACGTGGTTTTAAACGGAGTTGAACTTGGCGGCGGATCTATAAGAATACACAAAAACGAAACGCAGAAAAAAGTTTTTGAACTTTTGGGCATTTCCGAAGAAGCGGCAAAAGAAAAGTTCGGCTTTTTGCTTGACGCGCTTATGTATGGCGCGCCGCCGCACGGAGGCGTAGCTTTAGGTTTTGACAGGCTTTGCGCGCTGCTTGCGGGAGAAGAGTCAATAAGAGAAGTGATAGCTTTCCCAAAAACGCAAAAAGCTCTTGACCCAATGTCAAGCGCGCCGAGCGAAGTAAGTGAAAAACAGTTAAAAGAGCTTGGCGTAAGAATAGTGGTAAAACAGGCAAAAAATTGATTTTTCAAGGAGTAAAAAGCGGTTTTGCGTCAAAGTAAGCGGGAAAAAACGAATCTGTAAATATTTTTCCTTTAAACCGCAAATATGTCGACAAAAAAAATATATTTAAAAAATTCCGAAGAAGCTTTGCTTCTGCTTGGCAGACAGGATGAAAATATAAGAAATATAGAAAACTTATACGGAGTTCAGATATTTGCAAGACAAGACGCCGGAAACGGCATGTTTACTTTGTCGGTGCGCGGGCGCGGCGCGAAAGTCGATAAGGCTATAGCGGATATTGAACTTTTGCGCGATAATTGCAGAGGAAAAAACGATATTATCTCCGCGTATGCTTCTAAAAACGAAACGGATATCGGAAATTGTCTTTACACTTCATATAGCGGCAGAATTATTACTCCGCGTTCGGCAAACCAAAAAAAATACATAGAATCAATATTTAACAGCGATATGGTTTTTGCCATAGGGCCTGCGGGAACCGGAAAAACTTTTTTAGCGGCGGCTTGCGCGCTTAAAATGTTAAGAAACGGCGGCATATCCAAGATAGTCATTACTCGTCCGGTTGTTGAAGCTGGGGAAAAACTCGGTTTTCTTCCGGGCGATTTGTATGAAAAAATAAATCCTTATCTGCGTCCTCTTTACGACGCTTTTTACTATATGCTAGGCGCGGAAAGATTTCATGCGTTAAAAGACGACGGAACTATAGAAATAGCGCCTCTTGCTTATATGAGAGGCAGAACCATAGAAAAAGCTTTTATAATTCTCGACGAAGCGCAAAATGTTACTACTGAGCAGATGAAAATGTTTCTGACGAGAATGGGCGTCGGAAGCAAAATAATAGTTTCCGGAGACAGAACGCAGATAGACATATCTTCCCCGAAAAATTCAGGGCTTTTATCCGTAGAAAAAATACTAAAAAATATAGATGAAATTTCATTTGTGTATTTTGATAAAAGCGATATAGTAAGACATAAACTTGTAAAACAAATAGTTAAAGCGTATGAAGGTAAAAATGAACAATGAAAATAAAATAAGTTTTCCGGAAAAAATCAAACTTTTGGCAAGGAAATATCTTATTTCCGCGGCGAGAAGGCTCGGCGAAGAAAAACCGAAAGGCCCTGTTATAAGGAACGCTAAAAATCTGCTTTCGAGGGAAATTAAAATTCCGCGCGTTCTTTCGGCGGCGGTAACCGTCGTGATAA
>JAISDI010000128.1 GCA_031264895.1 Endomicrobium sp.
AGAAAAAAAAGACTGGGAATTTATGGGGGAGCTAAAAGGTTGAAGTCAGGTTCTACATTGGGAATTCACGAAGTTTTAGAAAAGAGACAACGTTAAGCTGTTTTGCTATAAATACAAATTAGTGGGTTGATGACAAACTAGCGAAATCATTTTTTGTCGTCATGCCCGAAGTTCGTAGTCGGGCATTTTAAATACAAAAAAGATCTTTTATTTTAGCTTAACTATATTTCAGTGGGTTGATGACGACAAAGTAAAGAAGATGTTTTTTAAAAAGCTCTAATAGAATATTTGGGTTAAAGAGGTTACTCACGAAAAGTATAAAAATTTGGAGACTAAAATGAATTGTTTATGTCAATATTGTAATAAAAAATATATCTTTTCATATTTTTAATTTTTATTTATTGGGAACATAAACGTGAAACCGGAGTTATATTATTTTAAACTTGTAAGGAACGCGCAAAGTTACAGGCTCTTCGTCGGGGTTTATTGTTTCTTTTGATAATCTTATTTTTTTTGCGGCTTTTAGGGCGGCTTCGTCTAGTCTTGAGAAGCCGCTTGAAACGGCAATGTTTACAGATTGTATTTTTCCTTCCGGCGAAACGGCGACCGCAACTATGACTTCTCCTTCTTCTTTGCTTTTGCGCGATTCTTGAGGATAAAAAGGTTTTGGCGCTCGCAAAATTTTTAGTCCTTCACCGCTGCCTGCCGAACCGTCTATGTCGTATTTAATATTAGTATTTGACGGCTTGCAGCAGTCCATTGTCTGCTGCATATTTTTTGAATCGGAAAACGCATTCTGCGAAAAGTTATCTTTAGAAGCGGACATAATTTCGTTTTGATTTTTCAAAGATACAATATTTTCTTCGGATAGTTTTGTTTGCATAGCATTTTCTGTTTTCTGCGAGGGTTGTTGTTTCTGCGGCGGGCAAATAATTTCCTGATTAAGCCCGCCCTGCTCAAAACTGACTTCTATATACGACGGGGTATCCTGCCGCATGGAGACGGTATTATAAGAAAACACCGTTCCGAAAAAAACCGCATGAATTCCTATGGAAAATGCAAGGCCTTTGACAAGAGAAATATTTACCGGATTAAAAATTGACATTGATTTTTCCCCATAGCATTCTACCCGGCTCGTTAATTTGTTTGTTTGATGAAAAACCAAAGCCGGCGTCGCCAGCCATGTTGAGATGTTCGTAATATTTTGTATCAAAAATATTGTCTATGCCTGCGCTCAAACGCACGCGGCTTGTAAGTTCTACCGAAACGTTTAAAGATAAAACGTTAAACGCTTCGCTTTCCGAAAAATCTTTGCCGGCTACATTGCCTTGTCCTGCCGCTATTCTGTCTTGTTTTGCTGCGACGCGCCACAGCAGGCCTGTCTGCCATTTTTCAGTTTCATAATTTAAGCCGAATCTCGCTTCCAAAGGCGGAATTTGCGGCAGAGGACGTTTATCTGTAGTATTTTCCCCGAACGAATAAGCAATCGTTGAATCAAGTTTTAAACGTTTAGTAAAAGCGTATACTGCGCCAAATTCGTATCCGAAAATTCCCGCGTCGACGTTTTGAACCGATTTATCAGACGCCATAGCCGCATAATTGAAGAGAATATAATCTTTTATTATTCCCGCATACGCAGACAGCCAAATGTTTATTTTTTCGGTTTTATAATGCGCGCCCGCGTCAAGCTGCGTGGTTTTTTCGGGATTTAAAGCGTCAAAAGCGTTTTTTGAATTGTTTTTTATTTTCGTCTGGCTGAGTTCCCAATAATCCGGAAAACGCTGGCTGTGTCCTATGCCGGCATACCATGAAAAAGGAGTGTCTCCTACTGTTTCTTCAAAACGCGCAAAAATGCCCGGCAGAAAAGAGCTTTTTGTTTCCCCGCCGGTAACGCTTGCCGCGCGGAAATCGTCCACCTGATTAAAATCAAAACGTATACCGGACACTATTTTGTTTAACTCGTCTAAATCCGTCCGCAATTCGCCAAAAATTCCGTATTTGTTATAACTCATATCTTTTACGAAAGATTTGTTTTTATCCGTCCTTCCCTTATGCTCGTCAAACTGAACGTCAAAGCCGTTTACGAAAACGCTTTGCTCAATATTGAGCGTAAAAAACGCTCTGGCTCCGTAAACAGTCCGCAAAGGATTGCTCATCATAGGCATTGACATCATACCCGAAGGAGTTCTTAAAGTGTAATTGTCCATCACGTGGTCGGAACGATTGTAATAACTTTGAAATTCAAACTCGTCTAAAAGGCCGCCAATATTCTTTTTTGAAAATTTTGCGTTAAAACTTTCTCTTTTAAATTGGCTGCCGTCCATAGCTCTTCCGCCGTAACGAGCATAGCCGTCGCCGGTACCTGCGCCTAGTTCCACAAGAGTGTCTTTATCCGGTGTCCAGCCTAAAAATGCGTCCGTATTCCATTTTTCCCATTTTGAAGGAATTATATTTCCGCCGCCGTCTTTATAATCGGACGATTTATCGTAATTTCCCGTAACTCTAAAATATAGTTTTTCATTTCCCGCAACGGCGTCAAGCGAACTGCCGACGCGGTCAAACGAACCCGCAAGCGCGCTTGCTTTTATTTTAAAAGGTTTATCGCCTTGTTCAAATTTTTCGGGTTTTCTTTCAAATCTTACCGTCGCCGCAGAAGCTCCGCCGCCGTAGAGCGTTGTTTGAGGGCCTTTAATTACGCTTACAGAATCATAAGATTCGGGCGATATGTACGACGAAGGAGAATCCATTCTGCTCGGACAGCCGCCTAAAACGTTTCCGCCGTCGGTCAAGATATTAATGCGCGATCCGGACATTCCCCTGAAAACGCTGTCGCCGTTTGCTCCTCCGGAACGAATAGCTGAAAAACCCGGCACGCTTTTAAGATAATCAGCAGCGTCGGCAGCCGGAACGGGCTGTTTCGGCTTTTTAGGGTCTAACCCGATTTCTAAAGCCGATTCCAAAGGAACAGCCGTTACGGTTATCTGCTCAACTGAAATTTCCTGAGCGGAGAAAACTTTAGAGACAGCCAAAATTGAGATGACCAAAAATAAAAACAACTTTTTCATTACTGATTCCTAAAAAAATGTCCTTTTTTAATTCGCCATGTTAAGCGCTATTTTTTCTTCCACTCCATCAAACGAACTTCTATGTTTTTACCGGCTTCCGTTTCGAACGCTTCTATATCGACCGAGCTTAATTTATTCTGTACTGACGTAGTATATGCGGTATCTGCGGGATTTATTGCAAATCCGAAAAACCTTTTCCATACATTTTTAGCTTTTTCTTCTATTTCCAAAATTATACTTCCCAGATATACGGCATCCCCTTCTTTAAGACTAAAACTTCCCTCGGTATATTTTGTAAAATCAGCTCTTATACTGTTTTCAACGCCAAAATAAGATACTTCTCCGTATAAAGTGTATTTTACAAGCTGATAATTTCCGGGACTTAACAAAAATGAAAACGTTTCTCCGTTAGCTATGTACAAGCTATAGCTTTCGCCTCTATCATTGCTGAAAATAAAATAATTGTTCACTATAATGTCTGCATGTCCGGCATTGTTTTCAGCTCCTAAAACAACATAAGCTTTTCCCCCCTTATCATAAACTCTCTGATTAAATCTGTGCTTATTTAACGAAGAGCACGAAGTTAAAACAAACGTCAGCGCGACAAACATAAATAAAACTTTTTTCATCTAATCCCCCCTTTATAAAATTGTTCAACAATTCTATAAATTCGTTTCTGTAAAAGCAAATATATGATACATTCTGTCTTTATTTATAATTGAAATGACATTAAACGACATAAATTAATCGCAATAAACGTATCCGTAATGTTTTCCGTCAAAGTCAAAATTATTTTTAAGTCCGTCCGTACAGTAAACCTGTTTTGAAGATGTTAGAAAAACGGCTTCAAAACCGTTGTTTTGTTTATAAAAATCCATTGCTGCCTCGAGACCCATAACAAACAGCGCAGTAGAATAAGTTTCGGTAAGCACGGCATTGTCCGAAACTACCGTCACGCTTTCAAGGCCGCTTTGTGCAGGACAGCCCGTTTTTTTGTCAAATATGTGATGATAGCGTTTTCCGTCTTTTACAAAATAGCGTTCGTATCCGCCGCTGACCGATAAAAATTTATCTTTCAGACTTACGACCGCAAAATATTCGTTTCCTTGCGCGTAGGGAACTTTTAATCCGGCTTTCCATAAACTGCCGTCCGGTTTTGTTCCAATAAACGCTATAGAGGAACTTCCAAGCGACGCCATTGCCGAAACGATATTTTCCCGCACAAACAATTTGCATATTTTTTTCGCCGCAAAACCTTTTGCCGCTCCGCCTAAATCTATTTTTGCGCCGTTTAGCGCAC
>JAISDI010000144.1 GCA_031264895.1 Endomicrobium sp.
AAATTTCGGAGAATCGGATCTTGATGCCTTTTCTCTTCTTATGGAAAGGTATTCTGAAGCCGTTTTGAAAGGAAGATCCAGTAAAGAAATAGAATATTATATTTACACAATTAGTAAAGGCAATCCGGATTTAGTTACAGAGTTTGCATCTAAAATCACGATTTTGCTCAGTTCGTATTTCCCAGTGGATAGGTGGCAGGCTGCAAGATATATAGACGCTTTTAATAAATTGAACTTTGTTACTGATGTCAGATCAGAATTTAAAAAAGGAATTGACAAATCGCTTACAATCACAAGGGAAAGGATCGCGATCAATTTTGCGGGCAATAAAGCTAAAAAATTTGCTAGCGCTATGAATAAACCTTGGTATGATATAGGGGCGATAAAAATGACTTTTGACATAAATGTCGATGAATTCATAGCTATGAATTCGCTTGAGGCAGCAAGAGAACGGCTTACTGATCCTAATTCTAACGTCGCTCCAGAAGGCGAAACGCCGGACAGGAGCAGCAAAAATCTTTATTCCTTCGCTCTGCCGCTTATGCTGCCGTTTATACTGCCGGCTGTAATAATTGCAAATGAATATGTAATTATGGCTGTTCTTGTTATTATTGCGGGAGTTGTAACAAAACAAATTATAAATTTAGTTCGCAACAGAAAGATCTCAAAGAGCGATACGAAAACTGACAGCAAAGCCGAAGAGCAGGCCGCCGCAGAAAAAGCCAAAACCGAACCAGCCGACAAACAGGCTGCTGAAGCAAAGCTTGCCGAAGAGCAGAGACTAAAAGCCGCATCTGAAGCTGAAGCTGCTAAATCAGCCGAAGAGAAAAAGGCTGAAAAAAAAGATATTCTCATTGAAAATAATTTTGAAATAACAAGTAAAACCATGAGTATGACTGCTGAGAATATAAACACAGTTATAGAAAGGTTTAAGGCTTTTAATATTGACCCCAAACAATCGGAAATAGAAAAAATTCCGGAGTGGCTGATAATAGACGTGTTAAAAGATAAGTCAAATCTTGAGGCCATAAAAAATTATCTTGAAAGCAAAAGTCTTGAGTTTACGATCGATAATATTGTAAATCTGCCCACAGGCGCATTGGTTATGAAAAACTTGTATGATTCTCTCAGAGTTATCAGAGCTTCTTTAATGCTATGGACGGAGTTAGGCAAATGGATAAGTTCAAATATTTCGGAGGAAAAAAGGCAGGAAACCCAGAGAAATATTTCGGACAGTTTGCAGATATTTGTAGAAGGCGAAGAGGTTTCGGAGGAAACTAAAAAAGAAGCTTCATCGATGATGAGCGATAAAGTCGGACTAAACGTGGCAATTCTTCAAAGAGTTTACAACAAACCGTCAAATTATAAGAATTTGATGCCCAATACCGTAGTTAAGGTCAGTCATTATGACGGAAAAACGTATAAAACATATGATGTTATAGTAAGACATTCTATTCCGGCAGATAATACGTATGACGGAGTATTGTTTAAAAAAGAACCGGTGATCAAGACTAACGTTATCGAAAATGAGGAATTAAATAATGATATAGCCGATGCCCAAATAAGAAAGAAAATATACGATCAGGTTTATTATGCGTCGGCAAAACATTTTGCAGATGATATAAAAGGTAATCGCGACGTTAAGAGAGAGTTGGGTATAAGCGGCGTCGGGATGATAGATTATAAATACGATCCTGTCGCAGGCACAATACTTGACGGCAATGTAATTGTCGAAGAAAAGGCCAATATCGGTGTTCTCGAATTGAAAACTGCGGATGAAAAAGCGAAATATTTTGCCGACGGCAAAATAAAAATTGATGAGATAGGCAATTTTATGTCTGCAATTGCTTCAAGAGAAGTTATGGGAAAAGAAGATCAAATGCCTGGTCGCGAAGACGGGATCACCATGAATGCCGACATATCTGACGGGCTTGCCAACGAAGTTAAGGTTTCAAGGCAAATGGCTAATGAAAAGTCAAAAAATATTTCGATCGCAAGAGTGTCAAGCTCTTCTATTAAAGAAACGATCGAAAGTTTGTGGAACGAGCGTAATGGGGGAAAACCTTCGCTTTCGGAAGGAGCCAAAAAAATAAGAAACGTTCTCAATGCGGACAAAGATATAAAAAAGGTCGTTGATTTAAAACCGTCGGACTTGCTTAAAGACGGACGCATAAACACTGATCTTATAAAACAAGCTTATGAGATCGGTTTTAACGGCATATATGCGGATGTCAGCGGGTTTTCGTCCGAAGAAGTCCGTGAAGTAATAAGTACAATAAGGAAAATGTCAAGAAGATATGGTCTCGATACGCATAACTATATGATTTTTGACAGAGATAATGTCAAAAACAATGCCAAGTTAATAGCGGCTAATGAAAAGCTTCTTTCGGATGCGGCAATAACCGCCGTGGTAAGAGTCAAAGGAAAAGGCAAATCGATGAATGCAAAAATTGAAAGAGCAGTCGGTAGTTTGACCAATGTCGCCTTGGAAATGGATTCCATGGAGAGCGGTGAAGAGCTTGAGAGGGTTCAGGGAAAGATAGTAACCTTATTCCTCAATAATACAAGCAAACTATCGAAAGACACTTCAAGAATTTCAAAAATTAAGAGTGTGTTGAAAATATTCAATTCCATATATAACAGCGCTTTATCTTCCGATTACATACTTAATATCGATCCAAAAAATATTAAATTTCTCAAAGCTTATATGAGCGTGGTCGACGGCGAAACTGTTGATTTTGAAGGCATGATAAAAGCTCTTGACGATGCGGGAATTGCAAAAGACAGCGTTTTGTACCAATACGTTTTAAATAGAAGCGAAAACAATACGGCAGAAAGTTTTGCGTCGGCAAAAGCGCATTTGAGGGCGTCGGTAGAAAATTATCTTGAAAGAGAGTATGTAAAAACGCTTGGAACGGGAACCGAAACCGAAACCATGAAACAAACTTATTTCAAAAAAGTGGACGTAAGCGACAGAAACGCCATAAGAGCTTTACTGATTTACATGGCCGTTAACGGAGAAGACGCAATAAATGAAACCGCGATAAAAGATATACTTGCCGCACAGAGAGTACTTCTTTCCGGAGAAGACAAGAACATTGCCGAACTCAGAGCTGACATGAACGAATTGATAAATGAGATAATGGACGATCCGATAAACGCTTCGCCGTCAAAAATCGACGATGCCAAAAAAGCGTTCACGGTGCTTAATGACATGGTGGCGACCTTTGCTTCGTTGGACAATATGCTCAATAACGCCAAAAACAGCGCGCTGATGTCCGCATCAGCAGTAAAAGGATTCTTGACCGCCGCATAAAAATAACATATATCCAGGGGCATTTGTGTTGCCCCTGAACTCCACGCCTTACTTTTTGCAGGTGCTTGCGCACGGCAAATTATAACGACACTTAAAGCCGCTGAAAGCATTCGCGAAAGATTTTTGAAGCAAATTCGAAACTCGCGGCAATAAAGACTAAGAGAATGCCGTTCAAACAACCGAATTTGATAATCTTCAAAAATCTTTCGCTCATAAACTCGCTTAAAGGCGGCGAACTACAACGACAACGACAAAAGCGAAAGACAAAGGCAACGACAACGACGAAAGCGAAAGACAGAGGCAACGACAACGACGAAATCCCCCGTCCGCTTCGCGTCCACCCCCTTTAAAAAGTGGGAATTAACGACAACGGCTAACGACAATGATAACAACAAAAGCTATAGCAAAACAGCTTAACGTTGTCTCTTTTCTAAAACTTCAGGAATACCCAATGTGGAAAATCGTAAGTTCCCCTTTTCAAAAAATCAGAAATTCCCCCTTTTTTTTAAACCCAGATATTCCATTAGAGCTTTCTAAGAACCATCTTTTTTCCTTGTCGTCATCCCCGAGTGTCTTTGTCGGGGAACCACGTTCGTCGTAAAATAAAAACTTCTTTATAGCAAAACAGCTTAACGTTGCCTCTTTTCTAAAACTTCAGGAATACCCAATGTGGAAAATCGTAAACTCCTCTTTTTTAAAACCCGAATATTCCCAGATTCCAAAAAATCAGAAATTCCCCCTTTTTTTTAAAGGGGGTGGACGCGGAGCGGACGGGGGATTTAGCCAAAGGCGCTGACGGGGAATCAACCCCAAGAATGACGAGGTATAGCAAACAAACTAAATATTGTCC
>JAISDI010000150.1 GCA_031264895.1 Endomicrobium sp.
ATGGAATATCTACAACGACATCAACGACAAAATACCCCGTCAGCACGACGAATGCATGAAAAAAAACGGCCAAGTTGTCATGCCGACCCCGTATTTAGACGCTACGGGGTCGGTATGACAAAAAAACATAGGTTTTTAGCTGTATCCCGTCAGAGTCTTCGACTCTGCCAACCCTTTTCTACAAAATGGGATCACAACAAAGACTAGAGGGTTGCCGTCTGCAAGGACTTTTTTATTGCGGTTATGATTTTTGAGATTTCTTTTTTTGTCATGGTAAGATGTAAAAACAGTACAAGAGTGTCTCCCAGATTTCTTATTATCACGCCGTCTTTTCTTATTGCGGCGCATAGTTTAGCGCCTGTTTTCAATTTATAGTCGTAAGGTTTGCGGGTTTTTTTATCATTTACTATTTCTATGCCGGCCATTACGCCGCAATGTCTTATGTTTCCTACTTTGGGATGTACGGCAAGTAAAGAAAGTTCTTTTTCAAGATGTTTGATTTTAGGCTGTAGTTTTTTTAGCATTTTATCTTTTGTGAGAATGTCTATTACGGCAATAGACGCTGCGCATGCAAGAGGGTTTGCCGTGTATGAATGGCCGTGGAAAAACGTTTTAAATTCTTCATATTTTCCGAGAAATGAATTATAAATTTCGTTTGTAGTTGCGGTAACGGCAAATGGGAGATACCCGCCGGTTATGCCTTTTGACAGACACATAAAATCCGGTTTTACGTTTTCGTGTTCAACCGCAAACATTTTTCCTGTTCTGCCAAAACCCGTTGCAACTTCGTCGCAGATCAAAAGTATTCCGTATTTTTTGCATAAATTTGCATACTCTTTAACGTAACCTTTAGGCATTACGACCATTCCTGCAGACGCCTGATTAAGCGGTTCTATGATTGCCGCGGCGATTTCTTTATGTTTTTTTGCAAGAATAGTTTCAACTTCTTTTATACATTCGCCTTTACAGCCGGCTTTTTTATTGTGATCCTTAAAATTTTTTGCCTTAATGGGAAAAGTCATTTTCTTTTTGCAGTAACGGCACCTGTAACAATAAGGCGACTGTGCAAAAAACGAGTTAAAAAGCAGATGTCTGAACTTTGCGTGAAACAAATCCATTCCGCCTACGGAAACCGCGCCTATCGTATCGCCGTGATAAGCGTTTCTCAAAGACAGGAAAAATCTTCTGTTCTGTCCTTTTGTCTGCCAGTACTGAAACGCTTGTTTTAAAGCGATTTCGACCGCAGTGGAACCGTTATCGGAATAAAATATTTTTTTAAAATTTGAAGGGAGGATTTTTAGAAGTTTTTCGCTTAACTCTATGGCGGGCTTATGCGTAAGTCCCAAAAACGTGCTGTGCGCCATTTTGTCGATCTGCGCTTTTAACGCTTTGTCTATCTTAGGGTTTCTATGGCCGAGCAGCGTTACCCAGAGAGAAGAAACGCCGTCAAGATATTTTTTCCCGTCGGCATCATAAAGATAAGAGCCTTTTGCGCCGTCTATTATCAGCGGGACGGACGGGTCGTCTTTTATCCAATCCGCCATCTGTGTGAAAGGATGCCATATATTTTTTTTGTCCGAACTTATCAAAGCTTTTTTTGTCCCGTTATCCACGAGTTTTTCTCCAAATTGATTTTTTCATTACAGCCCAGCTCCAGCACGGGAAGCTTTGTTATTTCTTTTATGAGTTTTGCATTTGTTTTTGCTGAAATATCTTTTCTGTCCTTTTTGCCGCTTAAAATTATTCCCAGAATTTTTTGTTTGTCTTGTCTGAGTTTATCTACGGTAAGCAATGTGTGGCTGAGCGTCCCCAGCCCAAACCTTGCGACGACAATTACGGGAAGTTTGAATTTTTTTATCATATCGCTTACAAAAAAATTCCTCTTCAAAGGAACAAGCAGCCCGCCGATTCCTTCTACCACTGTAAACTTGTACTTATTCAAAAAATATTCAAGCGTTTTTACGGCGGGTTTTAAGTCAAACTCTTTTTTTTCCAAAAGAGAAGCCCCGTAAGGAGACATCGGGTTTTTAAAAAATACCGGAGTAACAGTTTCAGGTTTTTCGTCTATGCGCGCTGCGGCGATCAAAGCCTTTGCATCGTCTCTGTTTCCGGTCGAAACCGGCTTAAAAACGCCGCATGAAATTCCTGATTTTGCCACAGCTTCCGCTATTGCGCAGGAAACGTAAGTTTTTCCGGCTTCGGTATCCGTGGCGGTAATAAATATTGCTTTGTACATATTTTATTCTCTAAAAAGACTGAAGTATAAGCCATACGTTTTCAAAATTGCGGTTGGCAAGATCGTCCTGCTTTATATAAAAAAATATCCTTCCGCAATCGCCGAACATAAACAAAAATTTGTCGTCGGCAATAGTGTCCAGCTGCAAAAGCAAAGTCCAGTCTTTTGAGTTTTCTTCCAGCTTTTGTCTTGTCTGCTCGTCAATTTCCAATTTGTCGCCCATGTTATAGCCGTTCGTAACGGCTTCGCATTCGAAAAGCATTTCTCCCTGTATCAAATCCGCATAGCCTAAAAGTTTGCTTTCTTCAATGTCGTCGTCTTCCAGCCCGAGAAACGTCTGTCTTTGCTCATCGTATTGTTCACAGATTTGCATATCTATGGTTCCGTCGACCTCTTCAAAATAAGGCACGTCTTTTTTTGCGCGTAAAACAAAATTAATTTCCGGCAGTCTGTATTCTTTTGGCATATCTTCCGGAAAATCTTTTTCTTTCAGCGTTTCCGCTTTGACATCAAAATAATATACTTTTGCGCTTCCTTTATCTTGCGGGTCATAGCCCCATGTCATTGTTTTGAGTTCATAGAAAAAATACAGCATCCCCGTTTCGGGAAGCTTGTTATCTATGTCATACTTTTTAATTTCCGCACAGTTTATTTGCAAAAGAAAACTTAAAGGACGGTTCTTTATTTTTCCGTCAAGATCTGCGCCTTCATAATAAGGCCATTGAAAATCTTCAGGCAGATCAGGTTTACCGCCGCATTTTGAAGAGCCTATGGGCATCTTTTGATCTGCATTTCTAAAACTTAATTCTATGGAATTCATAGCGCGTTTGCGAAAATCTTCTATAAAATTTTTTACAATCACAGGAATTCTCCTTGCCTTTGCAGGCGGCATATTAGAAAGACACGTATAACGGCGAAGACATAGCAACAACGATTACTCCGGCCATTTGCGGGCGACAAATTAGAAGAACGACAAAGACAACGGCGACCACCCCGCGAGAGGACAATGTCCTCTCGCACCCCTCCGTAGAGGGGAATTTTACGACCACGACAAAGACTAAAGGAACGCGGCCTTTCTAAATTGCCGCAAGTACCTAGTACTTTATATACTCATTTAGCGGCTTTGTTCTGTAGATAGGCGTGGGCATTTTGTCTGTGGTAACATAGCCGGGTTCGGCGTTTATTACGTCCGGGATCCTTCCTACTACGGTAGCGCATGTAAGCTCTACAGTGGCAGGCCTGTTTATGACTACCTGTGTGCTTGGTTCTCCTTCGATCGTCCAATCGTTTTGATCAAACTCTTCCGGAGCGTAAACTTTACCGATACATTCGGACTCAATGATTATTCCTTCTTTTGTTTCGGTCGTTACTACCGCCGACATTCCGGTTGCATGTCCTGCGGGAACTGTCATTTGCAGGGTGGAACTTTTTAAATCTTTTGAATATGTCATTGGGACGGTTTTTTGCGTTTGTCTTGTTATTGTCAGGCCAAGCTTATCGCAAAGCCAGCCGTTAACGTTCCACATATAAGAAGGGAGATACGTTCCGGATTCTATTACTTTTTTTCTTTCTTCGTCGGTAACTTTGTCTGCCGAAGCCACTTCTTTGTCAAAAGTTTCCAAATCAAGCCCGGCTCCGTGCGCTTTTGCCAAAGCTATACCGTAATCTTCGACATTGTAACTTGATTTTCCTTTTATCCTTTTAATTGTCTGCGTTGCTCCGGAAAGAACCGTTATAAGATTTCCCCAGAAAACGTCCTGATAACCCGAACCGCAAACCGTACAGCCGTTTTTCTTCGCGAGGTCGTCGATTTCTTTGGTGAGAACCGGCGAAGAATTTTGCGGATAAAAAGCTTCTTCGCATGTAGAGATCGCGTTTACGCCGGTTTTTGCGCATATTAAAAATGCGTCTTTTACATCCTGCATAAGGCTCATTGTCGTAATTATACATATATCCGGCTTATCTTTTGTAAAAACGGTTTCGGCATTTTTAACGTCTTGTATAATGACGCCTTTTTTGCCGCCGTCTATAAGCTCCCCTATATCTTTTCCTATCACTTCCGGCCTTATGTCAAACGCCGCGGATATTTCGCCGCCTTTTTCGTACACATACCTCATAGTGTACACAGACATTTTGCCGCAGCCATACTGAGCAACTTTTACTTTTCCGTTCATAAAACTTCCTCCTTTTTGCTTTTCAGCGATATTGGTATTTTATATTTTTGAGAAAGATATTGGAAGCGTTTATGCACTGGGACTTGTTCTGACCAAACGCATGCACGTACTTTGTGTGAATACGCCCTATATCAAAACAGCTTAACGTTGTCTCTTTTCTAAAACTTAGGGAATTCCCAATGTGGAAAATCGGAAACTCCCCTTTTCAAAAAATCAGAAATTCCCCCTTTTTTTTAAAGGGGGTGGACGCGGAGCGGACGGGGGATTTGCAGTTGTCGTCGTTTTCACCCAACTGAATTTGTATTTAACATTGATATTGAACCATTACAGATAAGTGTTAGTACAAGTACAATTAGAACTGAAACGACAAAATCCCCCGTCAGCAAAAGTCGCGGCCACCCCCTTTAAAAAAGTGGGAATTAACCCAGATATTCCATTAGAAAGGAAAAATTAAGCAGCAACAAAAGGCCAAGACATGATTTTAGTGCAGCTCCAAAGACCGTTGAACCACTCTCGTCGTTTCATTGCCAGCGATAGTTT
>JAISDI010000215.1 GCA_031264895.1 Endomicrobium sp.
TATAGTTCGTTTAATTTTTCGGCTGTATACGGCGTTGTGCTTCCTTCCGGGTATAAGTTCAATATCTTTTCTTTTCCGTCTTTTGTCATTGTCACTACTCTGTCGCCTTTTTCATTATCGCTGAACCCTACATTCGTATAACCCAATCCTTCCAACGCTGTCTTCAGTTCATCTTCATTCACTGTTCCATACATATTTGTCCATGCTTCGTCAACGGTTATTCTGCCGTTGGAATTATAGAGAGACTCGGCAAGGGCTTTATATCCTGCTCTTGTTTTAAGAGCTTCAAGATTATCGATCTTTAAAGCTGACAAAATATTGTTTCTTTCTTCACTTCCTTCAGGAATAGCGGCTATTTTTTCATAAAGCGTTTTTACGTCCGTCATCAATGCTACTATAGCATTGTCTTCCTGAATCGGTAAATCTTTTGGGAACTTTAAGCTTGCAAAACCGTTGACGGCCGCAGCGCTCGTATCTTCGCCCGTTAAATACGGAAAAATATCTTGATAAAATTCTTTCAGCCCTAGATTTTTATTTTCACTGTCGACGGCACCATTAATTGCCGTTCTTAAATTTACAAGCAAATTATTATTTTTTAAATTCTCCAGAGCCGTGCTTGCTTCTATTTCTCCTTCGTCAGTAAACAAAGTGCTGCACAAAAGAGCATAAACTATGGAGTTATTAAGCAATGCGATCGACGCTTCGTCTCCATCCCCTCCCCCTCCGCCGCCGGGGTTTACTTTTAAAGCGACAAGAACATTTACAAAATTTTCCACATCCAAACCTTTTATACCATCATAAAGATCTTTGACTTTTTTCATTAAATTAAAAGCCGTTTCGGCTGTTGAAACATTGCCTTCGGCATCTTTCAACAAAGTATTTAACGTTTCTATTACTTCCTGAGAATCGCTGTCGTTCTCTATTGTTTTGCCGTTGAGCTTGTCCTGAAACATCATTTCAAAAAATTTTCTTATTTCTTCATTTTCTTCTTGCATTAATAAACTTATAAGTCCGTCCGTGTCAAGCTGCTCGAAGGATCTTGTCGCCATGCGCAACGGAGTGGATTGTCCGAATCTGAAAGCGTTGGAAAGTTTGTCTATTAATTCGGAATCATAACCGTTTGGATGGTTGCGGAGTATATCTAACTTTTTTTCGACTTTTTCATTGACCTCTTTCTTTGCGTTTGTGTCCAGAGATTCGAATATTGCGCCCAAACCCTTAAATACTTTTTCAAGGCCTTCGAAATCTTTGCTGCTGCTTGGCATCGCGCCTTCGCTGTCGGACTCCGGTATAAGCCTGTCCAGCGCGTCGACTAATATTTCTTTTCTATTATTTTGAAACACATCCGAAATCAGCTTTGCGATATTCGGTTTATCTTCGGGTTTCTCTTCTTTCTGCGCGGATTCCGCTTCCTTGTCCTCTTCGCTTGCGCCTTCTTTATCTTTCTTTATTTTTTCCAAATATTCGTTTGCTTTTGCGTCAAGCATTATCCCGTTGTCGCGGGCTGTCTTCCTAAACTCGTCGTATATCTTTTTCTTAACTTCAGAGGATAGTCTATGGCCTTCCGGCAAATATTGTTCCATAAACGCTTTGTAGGCTTCGTCCGCTTCCAATAAAGAATCTATTTCGGCATTGCTTAAAGTTTCGGCATTGCGATCTTTTTTCTTTGCATTTTCAATAGCTTTTTTAATTTCTTCATATATCGCTTCAAGGTCTACAGTCTCGGTAAAACTTAAGTTCCAGCCGTGCGCATTGGCAAAAGCGCTCATTCTGATAGTTCCAAACTTGTTATTAAAAGAACCGTTCAAAGAAATATACGGATTTATTTCTTTTATTAACTGTTTTACATAACTTGCCGCAATCTTGTCGCCCTTTTTATTGTAAGATTCAAGAATGCCTTCAAGACCATTGAGAAGTTCGCCGCCGGTAAATGAGATTTTTTCGCCTTGTTCCCGAAGTTCTTTTTGTTCTGCGTCGCTGTATTGGTTCTGTATGCCTAAAATTTTATTGGCTTCTCTCAAGGCGTACTCTTTGTTGCTGTTAGAATAGAATTTAAAATCATCGATCTTTTCCAGCGCGTTTTTCAATTGTTCCACAAGAGTAACGTTCGCTATTTCAGGATTGCTTACTTCCATAATAAGCATGTCAAGCAAAATGTCGTTTTGCAAGTCCACAGCTGCGGTTTGAGCGGATATTTCTTCGACATCTTTCAGATATTCTTCATTGTTAAGGCTGAAAGATGAAGACGCCCAGTTGTCAAAGACGTTCCTCGTATAAGCTTGCGAAAGACGCGAACTGAAATTTTTGCTAAGCGACGTGCCGTCTGAAATTTGTACGCCTTTGTTTGCGCTGATGCGCTTAAAGTTATCCAATATAGCGCCGATTATTTGCCCCGCTTTTGCGTCTACCGAGGCATCTCCGTAGAGAATGAATTTATCTACTCCGCTGAGGTCAACAATAGCCTTAGAATCCGCATTTTCCGGCGTTTCAAGAGCCGCTTGCAGAGCAACGTTCATTTTTTCGATAGCGAAAATATCGGCTTTATCGGCATTCATCATTTCTTTTTTAAGCGCGTCTATCAAAATAAAAGGCAGCAATCTCTTTGCGGCTTGCTCCGGCCAAACTGACTCGCTAAAATCCTCTGCTTTTTGTGAATTCAGATAATCTCTCCCTATTTCGGCAACGACAGAAATATTTACGTTTGAAGCCTTATAAGATTCGGGGAGGAAAAATTTCAAATGATTTAATACGCTTTGAACTATTTCTTTTCTCTTTACTTCGTCTAAATTTCTTACGTCCGCAATTGTTATCTTCTCAGCTTTGGGAGTTATTTTATCTTTCACGGCGCCGATATATCCGTGAAGTCTCTCTATTAAAGGAGAAACTGACGAGTCGTCAAGATTTTCCTGCGCTTTGGTTATTTCAGCCTTTATATTGGCAATCTCTCTTTCGCTGACGATCAATCCGTTTACCAATTTCAGAAAAGCTTCTATTTTGTTAAGGGCGTCAGCCTCGTTTAAAGCTTTTGAAACGGCTTCGTTTATCCTGCCGTGTTTTCTTACAAGATCGTCGGCAAATTGGGAAATATAGACGTTTAATTCATCTAAACGTTCTTTAGCTTCAACGTTTTTGTTTTCGGCCTTTAAACTCTTGAACTCGGCTAGAAGCCTGTCAACTTCGGCCGTATTGTAAGAAGAATTGTCAAAAAACATGTATACGGCATACTCAGACTCTAAAGACATTCCGAAACGTTTGCCTTTCAAATCGGCGGCAGAATCTGAAAATTCCGAAAGCTTTGCAAAAGCGTCATCTATAAATTGTATGTCCGGGCTTGCTTTCTTCATCTCGCTTTTAAAAATGTCCTTACAAATCAACAAAGCCGACAAGTCCATAGCTTTTGTAGGAAAAAGACTGTTTCTGTCATGATAAAAATATTTTTCTATCTGCTTTTCTATTTCAGGAGTGATTTCATACGCAGGCATATCTTTTTTGATTTGATTTATAAAATCATTTTTATTCTTTATCGAAGTTCTTACGTCATGTTCCTTTTCAAGCTCGTCAATTATCTTGCTATCTTTATTGAGCCGCCCCAGCTCCTCATTTCCCGTCTGACCTTGTTTTGAAATATATTTTGCGGGATTTTTAATTTTGTCGGCGGTAAGAGCGACATTGTAGTTGTTCTTGCTAAGCTCTTCCAGCAGAAATTTATTATCATAGCCCGAGCCGGCTTTTTTGGCTAATTCTTTAAACCTTGCATCTATTATGGCCTTTTTAAGGGTATCGGCTTCATTGATAGATTTATCGATATCGCTGATTTCTTTGGTGGAATCGCCGGACAGCGTAATGCCGGGCATATTGGCTTTGATATCGTTGACCTCGTCAAGAATTTCTAACATTTTGGAGAAATTCGTTTGAACTTTTTTTGCGTCGCTTGCTCTAAAATATATGCCGTCCTGTTGATAAAGCTCTCCGGCTCTTACCTGCTGCGCGATTTTGTCCAAAGCGAAAACGGCTATGCTTATCCTGTTGCTTTCTATAAGTTCGGCGGCATGTTTCATTTTATCGTCATAAACATTGTATTCGTATTCTTTTAAAATTTGATCAAGCATAGATTTGCTTAAATTAACGTCGTATTTGCTTTTGACCTGTTCTCGTATAAGTTTACGCATACCGGCGACTTCTTTCTTATTTACCCAATTCAGAATATCTTTAATCTGTTTTTCGCTGTATACTCCGCCTTCTTTGGGAGACGTTTCTAAACCGCTTAAAAGATCGCTTAGTTCGCCGTTGCCGATAACATAACCGGACTTCATGATTTCCGTATTGATTTTTGACACAATACCCGGAGAGGCGGCTTCGCCTAGGCTTGCCGCAGCCCTTACTATACGGCCTAAACCCATAGGAAGATAAGAGCCCAGCTTAACTACTCCCGGCACAATACATTCCCCGAAGGAAATCGTTTTGTCGTCTTTATAATCTCTTAACGCTTCGATCAGTACGTCTCTTTGGAACTTGGAAAGAAGTTCCTCGCCCCATTGTTCGCGCGTCCAATCTTTTTTATCCGCGTCGCTTTTGTGTTCGGCAAAATACTTGATCATAGATTTCTGCACCTTGCCCGATATGTTGTAGTCTTCGGTAAGCCATAGCGCAAGAAGCTCTCTCATGTCGGAAAGTACGGTATACGGGTTTACAAATTGGAAATTGTCGGCATCGGCAATTTTACTGCCGTCACGCAAAGCTACTGCGGCAGTTGCGGCATTATAGTTAAAACTCGCAAGATATTTGTAAGACGCGGAATTTTCTTCTATTTTGTGTCCGTAAGACAAAGCGATCTTTTGAAATTCTTTAAATTCATTTCCCGCAATTTCTTTATACACGCCGATATGATGGTTTTCAATAGTCTTTTGCGCGGCAGTCATCATTGCCTGAATTTGTTCTTTGCTGTACGGAGACGGGTTCTTTTCTTTGTCTGCATCGGACTGCACGGGCATAGACTGTATTTGGATCGCCAGCTCGGCCATGATGATCCTCATGTATTCTACTTTGACTTCTTCTTTACGCGTGTAATATTTTGTCGGATCCAACAGGTCTTTATCGCCGGAGTATTTATATTTTTTATCCATCAGGCTTTTAAGCTCGTCGGCAAGAACGTAAACTATGTTTTCGTCCCATATTTGATCGATTTGGTCTTCTCTGGTTAAAGTGAGGTCTTTTTTTACTTCGCCTACAAGGAATTTCTCCGTCTTTTTCGAAAATTTGTTTATTCCCAATACGGGGTTGATTTTCGCTTCGAATTCCTTTTTGACAAGACTTTCAAAGCCTTTGTCTATCCACTTTTGTATCTTTTCATAGTCTTTTGCATAACGGTTGCTTCTTTGTTCTCCCGTTGCCGTTTGATTCGAAGCAGAAGCATATTCCCATCCGGCAAGAAGCGCGTCCCTTTCCTGATTTGTCAGTTCCCAAGCGGAATTTGCATATGCGTTGACCAAAGTCTGTCCCGGGCCAAACTGAGCCGAAGCCCATTGAAACCTCATATTAAGATTATAGGAAACGTTCGCGTTTTCGTTTACGGTGTTATCTTCTCTTACTCCTGACAAATTAAAAACGCCTCTCCCGAAATTAGACGTCAATTTGTTTATCCACTTTTGAGTGGCCGGCGTTGCGGTTTGCAGAGCCAAATTCGCCCCAAGCGGAACATAATCCCAGAACTTTACTTTTTTACTGTCTTTATATTCTTTCAATCCTAAATACATCAAATCTTTAAGATAATAATCTTTGATTTCCGAAATTATCTCACTGCGCGTCTTTTTGTCTTTTTTGTCCCGGCTTTGGTTTTTATCGGATTCTTCGATAAATTTATTGCCCATTTCGTCTAAAAGATCCTGCGGATATTTGAAACTTTCGGGTAAAAAATCAATAGATTTTTTAATGTCGGCTATGGCCTGATCGCGCGGGGACGTTTGCTTGAAGCCGGATTTAAGATCCTTTATTTCTCCATTTGTATTTAAAGCGCCTTTCTTGGCCAAATCAAAAGATGCAATAAATTTCCCAAGCTCATCATAGTCCGCTTCGTCCTTCGCAAGTTCCTGCTGTATGGCATATCTAAAAAACGCTTCTCTGTAAGCGTCGATCGCAGAGCCGAGCTTTATATCGATATTCCCGTAAAAGCCTTTTGAAAAAACAAAATCATAACGCACGTTAAAATCGGCTTTTGAAGACAAATCAAAACTGCTTTTATTATATTCTTTCAATATTTTCGATATTATCTTATTTTGGATCTCGTCATAAGTTAAGGCTTGAACATCCGGAGAAGAAGCCGTCCACCTATTTCTCCACTCGACATTATCTAAAGGCTTTTCTCCCCATGCCAGATTTTCTCCGTTTTCGCGCAGTCCCCAGCTCCAGCCGGCCACGTTTCCGTCAGGCGACATTGCGGGTTCTATAAAAAACGTTTCGGCTATAAGATTGTAAAAAGTCTTTGACACGTCAAAATCGTTTTCTTCGAGTTTAGCTTTTAATACTTTATCGTTGGGCAGATGATCCTTGAGCGAGCCAGGCAGGTTTTTATTGATAGCCTCTTTCAGCGATTGCAGTTCGTTTTTGGCCATGTTTTCGTCTTGTTTTTCTATAATAGCCTTAGCTTTGGAAATTATATTTTCCGCCCGGTTTCTTTTGTAAAACTTTAAATTATCTAAGCTGCCTTCCGGAGACACTATATCTATCAAAGTCTGCATCTCATTATGAAAGGCGCGGCTGTTTCTGAGTTTTTTGTTTGACTTAAGCTGTTCCATCTTCTGATTTAAAATATCGACGGCAACATCGTATTTGTGATCGACTATCATCTGGCCTGCCCAAAGGGATACGTCCGGATTTTGTTCATAGTTGTATCGTCTGGTAAGATATTTTTCGAAACCGTCTGAAAAAGACTGGACTTTAAACAGCTTGAAAGCCGACGCGTTAAGCATGATCGCAGGCATAGATTTGCCCGCTTCAAATATTACCGCAGATTTCTGCTGCTCGTTTATGTTTGAAGAAAGCAAAGCCGCCATCAAATTCGAGGCTTCCTGCTCGGTGTATTTGCCGGAAACCTTTTTCATCTGGTTTATAAGAGCGCGTCCGTAACCGTTTTTAGCAAAAATCGGCGAATAAAAAGGAATATAATCACTAAATCTTGACTTTGCCTTTACGCCCCACTGGCTGCCAATGTTTTGAGTAAACATTGCGTCCGTTCTGTTCATAAAATTCCCGAACTCTGAGGGAAGATTCGCAGCCGTTTGCATAAGCTTTATCCAATCCGCAGAAGAGGTTTGCGCGCCGCCTTCGGAAAATTGTTTCCATGCGTCAAGTAAAATTGTGTTGGAATATTTTAAAAGTATCCATCTTTCCCATTCCGCGACGCCGCTGTTTTTAAGTACGGAAAGGCCTTCCGCGTCCGTCATCATGTCGGCGCGAAGCCCGTCTGAAAAAGTATAACTTGCGGGAAGAGCGTTCCTCAAATACGGGCTGGCGAAAGCAAAAGCGAATACAGTATGGTCAAAAGTCATTTTTGCATTGTTTTTGTATCTGGAAAGAGCGTTTCTCGTGCCGGCGTCTGTTTCCATCTTGTCCGCAAGGTTGGCGCTGCTTATCTGGGAAAAATATTTTTGCGCTCTTTCGTCAAGATTTCCAAGAAATTGTTTCATCATCGTATCAAGTTCGACCTTGGCGTTCTTTGAGTCCACCAGGTCTACATAATTCATAACTTCCGACAACATCGCGACAATGTTTGCGATCGGTATATCGTTTGAAAAAGAGCCGGAAAAACTAAAACCTTCGGACGCGCTGCGGAAACTTTGAAAAGCATAAATGCCGTTGCGGGCTCTATAAGAATATTCGTTAAATTTCATAACTTTCTCAAGAGCCGCTTCCATGCCTTCCGTACCGTATTGCAGTATGAGCGCTTCCCCTAATGCGCCAAGATTATAAAATTGAGGATAGTCGCGGAGAAATTTGTTAAAATCATTTCTTGCCTTCGCGCCTTTGTCAAAAAATTTGCCGAAATCCGTCCAAGCTATCGTATTTCTGACAACGTCCGTCCTGCCTGCGATCATGGAGTTTCTTCCAAGCGGATCGTTTGCAAACTCCGCCAGAGCTTCCCAAATATTTCTCCGAGCCGGAACGGCCTCCTTATCAAATTTGTCAGCCTGCTCGCTTACGCTTTCTTTGGCTTGATTATAGAGCGCCCCAGTTTTTTCCAAACGGCTTCCTTGCTCCGAAGCTTGCACTTCGAGAAAAGTTCCCGGCTGCGTAGGAACAGACTTCAAATCCGTAGAATCCGTCGCAAAAGCAGGCGCCGCAGGAGTCAACGTAATGCCGCCGTCAGCCATCGGCGTAACGCCGTCAGTCAACTCCAGCGCTAACTCCCGCGCTTTGTTTATTTCATCATCAGTCAATATTACATCCGTGTACTCAACCGGCATTTTGCCGATACCGGAGTCCGCTTCTTCTCCCAAAACTGCGGCGGCGGCTTTGTCTGCCTCAGATATCTCCGCCGCTTGCCGGTTTACCGCGTTGAGTTCTCTTCCGCTAATACCGGCAAACATTACAAGAATGCCCGTGCTAATGCCGCCTCTTTCTATAATTTTCTCAAGTTCCGCAATAGTATTTGCGTCAGCGTCAATGTTAAATTTTTCTTTTAGAGCGTCTACTAAACGTTCTCTCGCTTTGCTTTCCATATTTTTTGCAAAATCGTCGGACTCTAACTGCTCCGGACTGTAAATTGAAGGCCCTGAAGCTGCCTGCGTTTGCGCGCCCGGCCAGCTCCATAAAGACTGATTATTAAAAAAGTTCAGATATGCGGTTTGATCATTGGATGCGTCGGCCGTCAATAAAGGCGCGGATCGTTTTGCTTCCATATTCTCGCTAAAAAGTTTAATAATGTTTTTGGTTTGCAAATATTGGGTAAATTCGTCTGAATATGCCATTTGCACGTTAGAGGAAAGCCCTGCTTCGCCGCCGTTATCTTCCAAAACACGGTCAAAAATTTGAATGAACGCTTTTGTCTTGCCGATGGCTGATTTTATACTGTTTATATCTGCCTTAATGACATCAACATATTCTTTTTCTTCCTGCGTCTGCGCGATTTTTTCTTTTACCGCCAATTCCTCTTCGGTCTCTTTGAGCTTTTGCTCCATATTCTGAAGATTTTTTTGCGCGCCTTGTATATTTTCAAAAGCAAAATCGGCCTTTTTTATCCCCTTCGTTTCGGCATTGTCAAGCAGCTGCTTCAAACCGACCGGCAGACTAATCGAAATATTCCCAAACCACGCGAAAACTTTTTCGACCCAATTCATGCGGACTGCGTCCTGCTTGTCAACGGCGCTGTCGTCTTTCAATTCCACATAACCGGCTTTGCCCTCGTCAACAAACTGCCGGGCATATACTTCGATACCGTTTCTCTGTATATCATGAAGCAGTGAACGCGCCTGCGCATCCGTAATTTCCCCGCTCATCACTTTTTCATTTAATATCTCGCTGTAAAACTTTTGATCGGCAGAAACCGTCTGCTCCGTAGTTTGAGCCGCAAGCGCCCTCTGCGTCGCAAACAACCCGCTCATAGCAACTGGGATGATTGAAGATGCAGCTTTGTATAAATATCTATTATCAAATTTTTGCAACGGTTTTAAAGTGGAATTGCCGATTTTTTTGAAGAAGTTGTAAAACCGACCGCGATTTGTTAAAGCTTCAGATTGAACGGTCTTCGTGAAGTTTTCTCTTTCCATGTTACCCAACATAAAGGTGATAATGTCTCCTACAAAAACAGGAATTTCGTTTTTACCTTTATTATTTAGCATCGCGTTCGCAAAATCCTGCTTATTTTTATGCACTGTTACCGTCGTTCCTTTGCTTTTGCTTTTGCTTTTTTTCTGTTTTTTAGGCGTATAATTATTCGGGATACTTTCTATTATGCCCGGGCGGACATCGTCATAATTTTTTTCTGAAAAGAGAACTTTACTCAGCTGCTCTTTAAGCTGTTTGCCTTTTACCGCCTCATCGTAACCTTTCATTTCTGCCACTACTTTTTGCATATCGGCCAGAATTATTTTAAGCTCGTTCAATTCTTCCGAAATTATCAACCTGCTGTTTATTTCATTTAGTTCATTTTCAATACTTTTTAAGTTTGCCTTTTTAATTTCTATTATTTTTTTCAGATTTTTTATCCGTTTAGGCTGGTTTACTCTGTAATCAAGATTTCCCCATCTCGATATTTTTTTATTCTCTTCATTGTTAATTGTATGTTCTTTATTTTTAAGTATTTCTTTTATTTCTTTACCCAAAGATTCATATTCATCGCTTTCTTTCTTGTTGAGAGGTACAACTGCTTCATCTTTTTTGAGAGCTTCTCCATAAAATTTAAGGTTTTTTTCCTCTTTTGATCGTTTAAGCAGCTTACTCTCAAACTCTTTAACTATACTGTTGGCATTTATCAAATCATCTATATATTTCAACAATTGTTCTGCTGAAGGAGTTTTGTCTTCCGAAAGAGATCCTTTGTAGTCCGATATTATTTTCTTAATAGGGGCAAGAGAACTCAAATCGGAAATTTTCTTCGCGGCTGCGTCTATTTCACTGATCAAATTTTCTTTTGCGACAGAAGAACGCAATTTCCTAGCTTCTGTAACTTTCCAAATACTGAAAGAATGAAGCTTATTGATTTCTTCGTATAATTTGATGAACAACGCGTCTTCATTTCCGTTTTTAAATTGCGATAATGCCTCCGAAACTTCTTTAGAAAGGCCAAGCCTTTTGAAAGATTTCTCTTCCGTGTTGATTTGTTTTTTAATTTTATTTATTCTTTTTTGTTTTTGCTCCGCCGTCATTGACGCTTCAGGTTTGCCTTTTAAGCTTTGCGCCGCCTCTTCGAATGCTTTTAATGTATTTTCTAATTCTTCCGACTCTTTTTCGGATATATTTTTTATATTCTTTAATATCTGCGCAATTCTCTCTTTTTGGCTAAGATCTTTATTTTGCTCGCCAAACAAACTATCCGTTATCGCAGCTTTTGAAACGCCTAACTTTTCTAAACTGTCTAAGGCCTTTTCCGCTTCTAAATAATTCGAAATATCGTTGACATCTCTATTTAAATTACTGATTTTTTCTGCTTTTTTATTAACTTCTTTAGAAGCGGCAAGCCTGTTGAAAGATTCTTCTTCCGTGTCGATTTGTTTTTTAATTTCATCTATTCTTTTTTGTTTTTGATCCGCCGCCATTGACGCTTCCGGTTTGTCTTTTAATTTTTGCGTCGCCTCTTCGAATGCTTTTAATGTATTTTCTAATTCTTCCGACTCTTTTTCGGATATATTTTTTATATTCTTTAATATTTGCGCAATTCGATCTTTTTGGCTAAGATCCTTATTTTGCCCGCCAAACAAACTATCCGTTATCGCCGCTTTTGAAACGCCTAACTTTACTAAACTGTTTAAGGCCTTTTCCGCTTCTAAATAATTTGAAATATCGTTAGCATATCTCTTTAAATTACTGATCTTTCTTGCTTTTTCTTTCATGAACGCAATATTTTCATATTCGGGGCGGAAAATGGCGCTCTTTATCTCTTTTCTGAAAATCAAGGCAAAAACTAGCAAAGTGCCAACTGCCCAAGGCCATGCCGCGATCAAACCGGCAAAGCTAAATAGCGCCGGAACGGTTGAAAGTTTCCCGATCAACATAATTAAAACAAACGAACTTGATAAAATTTTTACGGCTATTGCTTTAATTTTTTCTGCGGAACTCATGTCCCCGTCAGAGATACTCGTGTCTTTTGACCACTGATAAGCCGAGTAAAGCATAGCCGCACCGATCCCGAACATTATCCCTACGGTTGCCGCAGCAATAAAAGTCACAGCTCCGGCGGCAATAGTCGACAATAAGGCTGTTATAACTCCGCTCAATACGAGAAAAGATCCGATTGCGGCAATTAACGGAACTTTAGTATCTTTAATATTTATTTCGGCCATTCTGCCTTTGAGAGTCATGAAAATAAGCCCTGCTATTGCGGCTAATATTGCCAAAAATGGCGCCAAAGTGATAACCGATGTTGCAAGAAGGAATATGGATGCTCCGATAATAGCAGCGCCTGCCCCGACAACAATTCCCGAAGTATAGGTAATTTTATCGCTTTTGGTATCCTGGGAGAAAATATTTCTAAGTACGCTTTTTGCAAGCTTGGGCAAGAAAGTGATCCCTGCAAAAATAAAACCTATTACGAGAAAAACAGCTGCTACATATAACAACAAAGGACTGGCCAATCCTAAAAGAAATAAAATTGGCACCATCATAACGGCGTTATCTACAATACTGGCGCCGCTTTTACTTACTTTCGACTTAAAAGCTTCTTTGGCATTAGACCCGTTTTCGTCGAACATATACTTGTACTGCATATTTTCGGAGGATCTTTCCTGATCGTATTTTTTTACTTTGTCGGTGGCTCGAATTTTTACAAGATATAAAAGAACCCATAATACCGCAACTATCGCCATGAGAGCGCCTGTCGATAAGCTAAATCCCAATAATGCCAAAGAAGCCGGAAGGATGGTCAAACCGACCATAGATATAACTCCTACACCCAAAACGGGCAGCATTGGAGCGGCAATGTCCATCAGAAAAAGAATACCTCTGAACACTTTGTGAGGAAGAGATCTTACGATCTTCCTCCATTTTGAATTTATTGTTTTCAGTCCGTGCTTTGCAATTATGGCTTCGATCGTATCTTCTTTGCTTTTTTTAGCGGTTTTGAAGAAACGCTTGTCATTCATTGCTTTTACGTTAAATCCGCTTATATTATTAAGTAAAGTTTGCCATCTTTTGGCTTCGAAAAATTTATTATTTTCTTCTCTCTGCGTACTTTTTTGTAAAAATCTTTCCCATTCTTCGGGTAATCTTTCCGCCAGATCTGCTCTTAACTCATTAACAGCGGCAATTCCGGCTTCTTCATAGGCAAGGTCGGCCAAATTATTTTCATATTCTTTAGAACGGCGTTTGTATGCTTTGTCGCTTTCGCCTTCTTTTTTCTGGAGTTCTTTAATACCTTTCTTTTTCGCAATACTCCTGCCTTTTTCAATGGCCAGCCGTTTACCTTCTTTTTTATCCTTATTATTGAATTTTCCTTTTCCGGCCTCTATATAATCTTCTCTGCCT
>JAISDI010000218.1 GCA_031264895.1 Endomicrobium sp.
TGACAACACTTGGAAAAGAGGCCGACATTGAATGGTTACAAAAGGCCGGCGGAATTGTAACCGGCGTCGGACTGATAACTGCTGCCGTAGGAATAGCGGTAGCCGCCGGAGCATTTGTGGCCGGAGGCGGAATTTCAGCGGCAAGCTCTGCGCTTAGCGGAGCATTAGGCATAAGCGGGCCTCTTACTGGGGTCATAACTACCACTTTGGGAAGCATGGTTACAAGCGCTGTGTCAGCCGTGGTTTATTCCGGAATATATGTGGCAGGTGCAGGGTTTAAATCTATTGGAGAGGCAACCAATACAGAGTGGATGATTACTACAGGGAATGTCCTGAAAGCTTTTGGAGCTGCGGGATTAAAAGAAATACTTAAACAGGGTATAGGGCCGAGTTTTAAACTGCCCATACCCGGAGTAGATATAGGAATAGGGTTCGGTTTGGGTTATGACATAGACGGCGGAGGTTTTGTCGTCGGCGCTAGTGCGGATATGAGGATAGGAAAATTTGGGGTCGGCGCTAATTGCAGTTATAATCTCGGTACGGGAGAAAAATGTTATGGTTTGGATGCCGGTTATCAATTCGGCGGCACAAAGTTCAACGGCGGACTGGGCGCAAGTTTTTCTCATAGCAGCATATACGGTTATTCAGTAAGCGGCAGGACCAGTTTGGGTACGGGTATGGGCAGAGGTAGAGCAAGCGCTAATCTTGGCGTCGGTTACAGCGAATATGCCGGCAGCTTTACCACCTTTGATGTCAGTTATGAAATGAACGAAAATAAATCGTCCGATACCGCTTCTTCGGAAAATCAAGGTTATGATGCGAGCAAAAAGAACTTCTCTCTAACTGCCGGCGTCAGTGATTCGGCAAATAACGGCTTCGGAGCTTCGTTGGGTTACGGAAGGGGAAGACCCGGCGAGACCGGATACAGAAGCTATGGACTAACATATAATTTCGAGAGCCAAGCAGTAGGATTAAACATGGCATACGGCAATAACGAATACATTCAGAAGATGAGCGCGTCTTACAGTTTTGTGGATAAGATTATTTCTTTTGCCACAGGTTTTTCTCGTAAAGAAGATTGGAGCAATAGAGATAGCGAATCGCTCTATGATCCATACAGCAGAAGTTACTTACAGTCTTCATGGAACACTCTCGACTTAAATATGTCGATAGACTTAGACGGAATGTACGGCTATGACGGCAAGATAATAACGTTTGGAGCGGGGGCAAATGGGTTTGGCTCAAACGTTACGTATTATGAGAATAAAGAACTTGTACAAGCTCTCAAAAAACAGGCTGAGGAGAAAGGTTATCTTACAAACGATTTTGACGCAAACGGAATCAGAACCAGCGCATATGCGCAGCGCATTGGTATCGATCTTTCCGGTATTCGCCAAGAGATAAGAAATAACAAAAGCCACGGTTCTACCTTAGACGCAGAAAATTACTTGAATTACTCTTTAAATAAAGCAATGAGATCAGGAGAAACTTATTATCAAGACACTAATGGAAATGAATTTAAATTCAATGAAGAAACAGGCGAATGGCTGGTCAAAACGGTAGGCAGGAATGATTATATAGTAAATCCTAACGGAGATATTCAAGTCGGGAATATCGAAAATTTAAATAGTATGGCAGCTTCTAACATGGCATCATCGGGTTTTAAATTTGAAAATAGAACTTCGATGATGAGGCTTGGAAGACAGCAGATTAACGATATTGGTTTTACCGGAATAGATGCAAAAAATATCAGCGAAGCTTACAAAGTTTCCGGCGGTTATATGATTGTTGATAACGCAGGGTTAACGTCTTTCTACACGCAGGATCCTAACAGCCCGGCATTATATCTCAGCGGTCAGATGTCATATAACGCAGACGCCTCTTCATATCACTATGATTATTTTAATCCTGACGGAACGCTTCTTGATGCGAAAAATATGAAAATAACTTCAGAAGGTTTTGATGCTGAAGGAAAGAATGGCGGAAGCATAACCGGAAAGTTTAATACCGATTTAAATGACAAGCAAATTGTCTCCGCCGCCAGAATGTACGGATTATATGGAGAAGTCGGTCTGATCAATTTCGCTACTGCGAATGATTTTATTGAATTAAATATGTACGGCGTGGACGGAAGTCTTACTGAAAGATATGTAAGAAGAGATTATGAAGGAAAAATAACAAATAATCCGAATGTTAAAGAATCTGCATTTGAAATTATAGTTGAAAAAGGACAAAAAGCGTCTAAGGCTACACAGGAACTATACGGTTTCTCGGAAGGCAGCAGATACGTTGTGCAGTTAAGCCACGGAGAGGAAAATAGTTACAGAATAAAGAACGCGCTGGTATATGAAACGGGTGCAAAGAATGCAAAAACACAAAAACATGATATAGGTGAAGCGGTTGTAACTGCCGCATTAGGCAGGAGAACCGCCGCAATAGGAAGCTTGTTTACAAACTCGGGAGAACTTGAAACGTACAGGGTAGATTTTGAAATAAAAAATGGCGTGGAACTGCCCAGTAAAATCACCACATTGTCATATAACGTTTCCGGCGATCTGATTTTGGATAAAGATTACTTTATTATAAGAGATAACAGAATCGCAATGAAAAAGAGTTCCGAAGTTGCCGAACCTGCCAAAAAAGATTCTCCGGACGGAGCGCCCGCCTCGGATAAAGTAGTCGCTACTGCTAAAGACGAAAAGGGGCCAATAGAAACTGTTAACGACGATATAATCTCTGAAAAAGGCATAAGCAAAAAAGAGGGTTCTAAGAAAGATAATAGAAGAGACGAAATAATGCCGGATTTTGAAGTTGTGGGTAATTCCGCGCTGGAAAGTGCAATGAACGTTATAGCCGGCAGCAGCGCTCTTCAAAGCAACAGAATAACTTATTCCGGTGATAAAAAGGTAAGCAAAGAATGGGCTATTACATATAGACAAAATAAAAATTCTGAGGGAAGCGCCGTTGCCAATGAAGCGGTCGTAACAACTTACGACAAGTACGGCAATGCGCTAACCCACATAATGTCCGTAGGCGCGGTAAATGTGGACGGAAGTTCTGCAAACTTAGTAAAAGCGGCATTGGGAGACGGCAAGAAGAGCAAGATTTCGTATATGACGATAAATGCGATCAACGCGGACGGTAAAAAAGTTCAAAGAAGAATCGAAGTTGAAAATGCCGAAATGAACGCTGACTATACTTTAAAAGGCGATAGCAACGGCAACATAAAAGCTACTCTTAAAGACAGAGACAGCAAGTCTTTTGAAGACGGCGGTTTTTCAGACACGACTTATGTTAATATAGACGTCAACGTCGAAGATAAATACAAAGTCGACAATGCGCAGCTCAAACAGAACTATGCTACCAGTACATACAATAAAGACGGCAAACGCACGAGAATCGATTATGACTTAATAGTCGAAGGAGAGATTGAAATAGACGGCGTAAGATACAGAAATCCGGCTGAAATTGAAATAGACGGCGTGAAACATCAAGGCGTAAACAGAAAAGGCAGCGCCGCAATAGATCAAGACATAACGGGAGACGATTCTGCATTTAGTTTGAAAGGACTGCAAATTTCTACCATAGACCCGAATACGGGAGAAAGACAATACAATACGTGCATAAACGGAAGTTTCAAACCCGACCTAGACGCAAACGGCAACGTCATTCTGTCCTACAGCTCCGACACAGTCGTAAGAGGCATAAAGTGGGATACACCTCAGAAAGAACAGAAAGATAAACCGGCGGCTGCGGAAAGCGGAAAGGACGGCGGCAAATCTGATAATGCGGAAAATAAAGGAGATGCAAAAGCGACTCCGGATCAACAGCAGCAGGAACAGCAGGAAGCCCAAAGCCGGAAAGATGAACAGCATGCTCAGGCTGACTGCGTAATCACACAGGAGAATATAAACGGGCAGCAATATTTGCAAGCCATAGGAGATATTGCTCTTAGTTCCAACGGCAGAATTAATTATCTTGCAAACGGAACTGTGATTAAATTGGATACTATCAAAGATCCTAAACTCATGACGGAATTTGGCACGGGTTCGGGAATTATAAGAATTGAAGAGGATAAAGACGGCAAAAGAAATATTATTTCGGTATGCAGTGACGGAACCGTTAATAAAGACGGATTGGAAGTAGAAAAATTTGCAGCCGGCGGCACTGCCAGGACTGTCATGCAAAAAGACGACATAAAAACTATTACGGACTATGACGGCAAAGGCTGGACTGACAAACGTATTGAAAATGTAAAAACAGGATCGTATTTAGATACAAAACGCTACGGGGTCAACGATAAACAGGAAACAACCGCGCACATCAGGGGCGGAGATACAAGCCTTGACTGGGCTGTCAGGAAAAGCGACGGCGAAGGCAAACCTGATATTGACAGCAATAAATTTTATGATTTCTCCTTAACTTATGACGAGAAGAATAATCCCATTGTCAAAGGCATCAACGGAACAACGGACGTTACTTTTATACACAGCATTATCACAAACAATAACGGTAAAAAACTATTTGAAGAATATACTCTTGACGAAACCGGCGAACTGACCGGCGGCATACCTTTATATTATTTTGACGGTATTACAAAAATGTCTTGCGCTGCCAGACCCGGCGCCGGAGGCAACGGCTGGTTTGCCCTTAACGGAAGTACCGGCGAGATATACGGCGTAAATTATGATGAAAACAACAGAGACAACCCTTTAAGCGAAAGCAAGATGGGCGTGGCAAAGAAAATAGACAAAGATGACGGAAGCGTGGAATATGTTCTGCAGGAGAACCTCTTCGATATCAATTCTAACGCTCATATAAAAACTAATTATACAAGCATTACCGGTTACAAAGGCGCCATTGTAGGCATGGTTTACAATACCGAATATCAAACTTCCGATGGACGTTGGATACAGGCTAAAGGATACGGTAATGCCGCTGCGGTGCAGTTGGGCAGCCAGAGCGCAAATTTTGCGGCAGCTGCAGACGGCGGTTTCCTTACGCAGGGAGAAGACGGTTATTGGAATTTTGTTAAAGAGGGCGACAAGTTCGGCAGCTTTGAAGTTACTAAAGAAGGCAGCGATTGGTATATCGTTGATTCTAATAGTCACGGCGCCGCTAATCTTCCTAAAGAAGTAGCTATAAACGGTAATATAGAAGGAAAATTTCAACTTGCAAGCGACGAATACGGGAATTTCAAGTTAAAACTGGCTAATGATGTCGGCATAACATACCATAACTCTCGTACTAACACCACTTACAAAGAAGGAGCCTCTATTCAAGCCGGCGCCGAAATTCTATCTATAGGCGAAAATGGAGACATAACTTTCGGAAAAGGCAAAATGTCTTTATCCAAAGAAGTGCAATTATACTATCCTCTGAGCGACTCTGAAAAAACTTCGGAAGAAACTTCCGCCGAAAATGCCAAAAAAGGCGGTAAAGATTCGAAAAATGATAAAAAATCAGATGACAAATCAGAAGATAAAACGGCTAAGACCGTTGTTAACGGCTCGAATACGTCGAGCAGCCATTTATTCGCAAAAACACTCAGAGACAAAGAAGGCAACCCAATCGGTTATGAATTTTCCGACGGTGAAATTGAATTCTCAGGTGATACGTTTAACCCGATAGGCGTTGGCGCCGCGTTTAAAACCGGTTCTGAAATATTCGGAAGAACGATAACCGAGGGCGAACTGAAAGTAGAGGGTTTCTTAAGCGACGGCAGCGCAATACTTGTTTCTAACGGCGACAGCGCTAAAGCCACTATAGGAAGCCTGAAATCCGCAAACGGAAGAATAACCGAAACATACGACAGTAAAGGATGTATAAGAAAATATAAAGAAACCCATGTGGGCGGCACTGAATATTATGATAAAGAAAGCGGAATAAAAGGCGTTCATAATAAGGGTAACATGCATTTTCAGGAATATGAAATTGATTATGTAACGGTTAACGGAAAATCTATAGGCATTCCTACCGATAAGGTAAAAAGCTCATATTGGAAAGGCTCCGTAAGTTATCAGATAGGAGACGGCGTTGAATATACTTATACCCTTAAATCTAACGGTAAGCTTAGCAATAACGGTTCTATTATAATAGGAGGCAATACATATCAGATTAAAGATGGACAGGCCTATCTGCCTACCGTGAAGGAACTTGGCCCCGGTCTCAGTACGGTTTTAATACCTTACAACGTAACGACTGCAGAAGGTCTAAAAGAGTTTAAAGTTGCAACAGAACATGAAATTAAAGCAGAAAAAGACAGACAACTTAAAAAGCTTCAAGAAGCCTCGCAGGAATACATGGCTTCAAAAATTGCAGTTCTTGAAGATGCTTTTGGAAAAGGTAATGTAGCCATACTTTCCAGTACAAATGATGCTCAGAAGCCTTTAATGTTTCGTGATAATTATAACGAGTCTCAGGGCAAATATTTTCCTTACTACTATGGTGAAAATGCTCAACTAATAGCGCCTGCTAAATATATTGAGGTTCAGATTGACGGAAGGAAGTATTCTTACAATATATATGATAGCCATGATGTAGAGGCGCTTGACCGACAGATATCTGTGATGGAAAACAGAAAAAAAGCCGAACAGGCAGTTGCAGGAATGGTTGGTAAGAATCAAAATCAGGGATATTATTATGCTGACGGAAAAACTTATACTGCCGTAGGAATAATCGACAATAATAAAATAAGAGAATTGAAACAAGGCGAAACGGGAAATTTTTATTCTGAGACCGATGGAAAATGGTATATGCTCAAGGACAATATCCAATATGGCCCCTTTAATTATACTTCCGGTTTTGAGGTAATTTCCAAAGGCGAAAACGGCAAAGTAACGGTAATGAAAGGATTTAATAATGTAGAAACCGGATGCAAATTAACGGAATATTATTTCTCGCCGACAGGACAAGTTACAAAACTTGAGTTTGTCGGAGACGGAAAGCGGGATTTATGGTGGAGCAATAATACCGGCATGGTTGCCACTCAGACAACGTATTCGGATTTTAATCAGGCTATTGACGGTAATGGCAATAATACTACTTTAACAAGAACGTTGGAAGGCGCCAGTTTTACAGTATATAGAGAGTTAGCAAATTATGGCTTGGGTAAGGATGCCCATTTTGAAAGCAAAAATCTGCTTATCGATTCTTCCAAGAAAGGTTCGGACAGATATTCATATATTACGCTTATTACAGATAATGGTAAAGAGGACAAAGGCAGAAAAATAAATACAGTTACACAATATCAAACTGTTACCGGAGCAGACGGAGCGGTAACCGAAACTTCGTTAGTTTCCTGTAAGGTTGACGAAAGGCCGAACAATATTGATTTCAAAACCACACATTCCCAAATGAGCGCAAGAGAGACAGCGGTCATTAATTATTATTCAAAAGCTTTAAAAGAAGGCAATGCGGAAATTACACAATATACTTCCGTTAAATATAAAAATGACGGAAGCGTTGCCTCTTCTTTTGACACTGCTTCCGGAAGAGCTTATGTTGACAGAAACGGCGTTGTTCAAGCTACTTTTGGCATACAAGACGACAAAGGGCAAAGCATAATATCGGCTATGCCTTCTTTTTATACGTCTCTCGCAAGCGATTTGGCTTTCAATGTAGGGGCAGAAAGCGCTACGATTTTGGGCGGTCTTAATTTGGATGATATCACTTTTAACGGACAGGCCTATTCTTTAGAAAATATGATCGTTCTTAAATTTGACTCCGGTTTGCTTAGCAGCTATTCATACCGTTTAGTTGACCTTAATACCAAAGAAGTTTTTTATGGAAAGAAAGAAGACAAGGCTTATTATTTCCGCCCGAGCTGGAACACTGCAAGTAAAACTATGGACGTATTAAGACTTGAAGAAGCCGGCGGCAACGATATAAAACTTTCAATGTTCTCAGGAACAAAAATGAATTCTTCAGGCAGCAAACTTTCGAATATAACTCCTACTGTAGAAATTTCCATATCTCATTCTTTAAACGGCTCGATCACTGCTGAAAAGATGAGAATGCTTGAACCAGAGAACACAGTGTTTCAGTTAGAAAAAAGTGGCAACTTCGTTCCCGTCACTACTCTTGCGCTTATAGAAAGAACTTCGACTACCCGCGATATACTGGGGAACAAAACTGAACAAAAAATCACTGCAAATGTGGATAACTGGAAAATTACGGACAAAGACACTCTTGACTTGAATGCAATAAGAGAATTCACAAATATTACCGGCTATTCCGCTTCTTACGACAGCAGTGGAAGAGTTTTAGACTATAAAGAAATAGAAGCAGGGCCGCTTGGTACAAGCGCTGCTATGAAAGATGTCAGATGGGACGAAAAAGGAAGAATGCTTCAATATAGTCCGGAAAACTATCAGGAGACGCAGTGGAAACTTAAGGAAGGAAAGTCTGCAGCGGGAACTCCAGAGACAGATCCCAACTGGATAAAATCAAGCGCAACCGTTTTGGACGGCGGAACAGTTGTAAACGTATACTCTAAAGATGACATCTTATACGGCGTCGGCAGGAAATATGATGATCTCATTACGTTTAAAACTTCTAAAGAAGATAAAAAGGCGGGTTGGGAAGTTGAGTCATACCATATAATTGACGGCGTCAGAGAAATGAATTTCACTTATAAATATGACAAAGACGGAAATGCCGAAGCTGTTCAAACGGGAGACAGAACGATAGAAAAGGTGGAAGAAGTATTTACCACAAGATACTCTCAGGACGGAGTAAAATATTCTTCTTCAATGGGCGATAAACTGTATTCTTCTCAAACAAGGACAGACACTCTCTGGGAAAGCTCCGTTGAACAGGAATATGAAAACGGAGCGCCTACGGGTAATAAAATTCATTACCAAAGCGCCGAACGCTATTCGACGATCACTACCAGCTATTACGGTGAAACCAAAGAAGCTAAGCTTCTTATTAACGGTTCAATAAAAGGCGTTGCCACGGTAACTTCTGAAACTTTTATTTCCGGGCATGAACAGACAGTAATAAAATTTGATAAAAATAATAATCTTATCCAAAATACTTTGATCGGGATCAAAGACATAAATACGGTAAATTACAACAATGGCGATAGCCGTACCGTAAGAAGATTAGATTACGAAAGCGTATTTTCCAAAAATACGAAAACAAAACAGTTGAACGGACTTAACTTTGAAGGCTCGACAACAGCTACGGAATACGGAATAGAAGAAATTATATTTACAGACAGATACGGCAATTCGACAACCGCAAGAACTTTTGAAAAAGCCAATGTAAAAGACGCCGACGGAGTGATTCTTCAGGAAGCGGAAAACGGTTGGACATATACAACCGTTTCTGACGGCGGAAGCACAAGAGAAGTCATAAAAGAAATCGGCAAAACCACGAATTATACTTACAATAAAGATAGAACGCTTGTCACGACTACCGTGTTAAAGGGAGCTTACAGCTATGACGTTTATCATGATGGCAAACATATTAGTTCGCAAAGCGAGTCCGATTATGAAACTATCGGACACGGAATGCCTATAGAAGTGTTTGACCCTGAAACCAAGCAAACCACAACGATATTCGGAGACGTTAAAATAAGATCAGGAAGAGAAATGAGTTCCGAAACCTTTAACTATGTCGATGCCGAAGGAAACGAAAAAGAGTATGCCGTTTCTTCAATATCCGAAAAGAGCTCCTACGATTACATCGGCAAAACTGTAGCGCACAGCACAGAAAATAAAACTTATGATAGAGAAGAATCCTCGGATAAAACATATATTGAAAAAGGAAATACGACCAGAACTGAAACGAATACTTACCGTTTAGGCGCCGACAAAGTTACCGAAGGAGAACTTTTAAAATATGAGGATGTATATAACAAAGAATTCGATATAGAAACTTCGGAAGATAAAAATGGCAATAGAATAAGAACAGCTAGTTCCGAATCCTACGCAAAAGTTGTCGACTATGAAAATGAACAATTCTATATCACCACAGATATCGGTAAAACGACAACAAAATATACCGCTGACGGAAAACCTGTATTAGAAAGTCCTGTTCTGGACAAAGATGATCGTCAGGTTTTGGATGAAAACGGTAAACCTATGTTCGGAAATACTATATCAGGTACGCCTATTTTAGACAAAGACGGAAATCAGGTTTTGGATAAAGACGGGAAACCTCTTTTTGACAATAGCGGAAAAAAAGTCGAAGGTACTAAGAAAAGATGGGATTTTGCAGATGCTAACTCTCTTAAAAAAATAGAACTTGACGGCGTCATCAATGCCAAGCGATATACCGGAACTGCAGGTACCCTCAATGATAAACAAAGCTATAAATACACTAATACTAATTTCAGCGTTGACGCATGGGGAAGGGAAACCGGATATGATTTTGAAAGAACTTATATTACCGGCGAGTACGCAGGCAAAACGCTAACCGGACGCAGTACTACGCAGTATACGCAAAAAAGCGCTTTCGGAGGAGAGGCATTTACCACTTATTCGTCCGTTTCACAGGGCTATACAATTGGCGGCAAAACGATTCCCGACAGCAAAGATAAAGACGGAAATATTATTAAAGGCGTACAACTGGACGCAAGCGGCGGATATTTTGCAAATAACGGCATTGGCAACAATTCTGCGTACAGGGCGATGGAATCAAGCAATATTATGAATATTTCCTTAAATAACATTGCCGCAGGCGTACTAGGCGACGGAACAATGTATAAAAACTTCGCAAGGCTGACTACAGTAGAAGCGAGCGATGTAAGAAAAGGAATCATAAAGGTAGCTGTGGGTGTTGTTGTTGCCGCTGTAGTCATTGCTACGACTATTCTCACCTGCGGGCTGGCTTCTGCAGTGTGGGCGGCAGCTTTTACCAGTATTGCAGCTTTTGTAAAAATTTCGATTGTTCTTGCAGTTGCGGCGATAAATGCATACTTTGCTTTCAATAAAGTAAGCGATGCCGTTGACCATGTTTCTGACGGACAATGGGGCGCCTTTGCATTAGACTTGCTTGCCATAGGGGCTTCTTTCTTAGGCGGAGGAATGGCAAGCGGAGCTATTAAAATAGTCGGAGGTCTTGCAAAAGGAATTGGCAGTATTTTCTCTAAAGCGGCTTGGCAAGCCGGAGCAAAAGCTGTCGGAACGCAATTAACTAAAGAAACCGTAAAAAGTATGGCTAAATATGCCGCTGCCGGTGCGGTTACGGGCGCAGCTTATAATACCGCATACCAGCTTGCAACAAATGGATGGGATTTTGGTTCTTTAAATAGAAGCAATATTTTATGGAGCGCCGGAGAGGGAGCTTTAATGGGGCTGGCTATGCGCGGTTCCGTAGGTTTTGGAAAACGCGGCTGGGCAAAAAGCGCTTTGGGCAAGAGCAATACTCGTTCCAGCGCTTTCATATTCACGGCTTCAAAAGTTTTAAGTGCATCTATGATTCATCGTTCAATGCAAGAGGCTCAGTACGCTTTTGAAGACAATAACTATATAAGCGGAGCATTCAATCTGTTCATAGCTTTGGCTTTCTCTTATCAGTCCATGTCAAGCAACCTTAAAACGGCTAGCGGTAAGTCTGCAAGTAGCAATGCTAAGGCAAGAGCTGAGGCAAAAGCAAAAGCAAAAGAAGCAAAGGCAAGGGGAGAAAAATTTGAAAGCGCCTCGCAGAAACAAACTAAACAAGTAAGTGATAAGAAAAAGCAGGAAGTAGCAACTGATAAAGAAATATATTCAAAAGAATATAAAGAATTAACCACTTTCAGACAAAAATTTGTCTATCATGCCGAAACCGCCGCAATGTTCGGTATGGGCGCAGCCGCAATGGGCGCGATGACTACAATATCAGGTAATTTATCGCAGGGAATCAATCCTTTTACCGGCTTGAATTTCAGTGATTTGATGGATATTTATACTGTCGGAGCTGTTTTAGGGATGACGGGAAGTATTTTTACAAGAAATACAGGCACATTTAGATTTTGGTCTGAAAAGAATATAAGCGGAGCTCTTTCAAGCCTGACTTCCCCTGAAACAATGTTAATGTCGTTAAATTCTGCAGCTCATCTTGCAGGTTTTAATGCCATAGCTATGCCTTTGATTAATATTTTTACTGCTACAGTTAGTGGAGTATGGAATGCGGCATGGTACGGTGAAAAGTTTACTGTTTCTGATGTTTCTGAAATTTTTAGCAATGCTTTTGAAGATTATCGCGCAGTATTTTATGACAGCTTTGACGATGCGCATACACGTGAAAAATGGGCTGAAATAGTAGGAAGCGGCGCGGGCATGGGCGGAGTCGTTTCTCCTTTGTTCGGGGCAGCTCTGCCGGCTTATGCTTTTGGCGGAAGGATTGGGAATGCTTTTGTAAATGTGGTTGAAAGAGGAAATATTTTTGCTGCAGTTTTTGGAAGACCAGTTCAAAGATTGGGAGCCGGTGTAAATACGGCGCTCACATTAAAACAATTTGAATATGCTGAAGAGATTGGCAACCGTGTAGGAGGATTGATTGACAAAGGCCTTGAAAAGCTCGGAATGGGCAGTAAGCAATATCAGTTGACCAACGGCGAAATGGGCGGACTGTTCGCTTATGCTTTCGGTACCATGTCAATGTTGTTGGTGCCGAGCGCGGCAGGCAGGTTTACTGCAAAAGAAAGATCTCGTATTGCAGATATTTATATGCGCGGCGAACACGAATATTTCAAAAATACTGCGGAGTTTACAAAAGGGATGTCCGAATCAGGAAAGAGTTTTGTTGAACATACAGCAAATGAAATGCTTGTTAAGTCCGAATCAGGCAGAACATTGAACAATATGATAAACCCATCAGTGAACAGCATTGTAATAAAAGACTCAAAGGGTAATTCATATGTTATAAATATGGCCGACAGAGGATCTCTTAGAGAATCTGCTAAAACAGAAGCCTCTGACAGGATTGCGCATTATAAAGAAGGTGGAGAAGGTGGAAGAGAATTGTCTTTGGCAGAACTTTCAAGTTATGCCAAAATCGGGGTTGAAGTTGAAGGCGTAAAGGTAACTAATGAAATTTTGTTTGGAGTTTTAAAAGTCAGAGGAGCTGAGGCTGATCTTAACGGTAAGGTCGAAATATTAAGACAAATAGATGAACTATTGCTTCCTGAAAATGAAACATCGAACAGAGAACTGGACAGGAAAACTTTTGGAATTTGGGAAAAACAAATGCAGGAAAAAGAAACAATGATAAGTGAGAGAGATGAATTCTTGTCGTACAGACGTCTTGAAAATGATCTTAGCCAATTGACCGAAGCGTTAAATAATGTTCCGAAATGGAATATTCAAGAACGTACGAATATCCAAAAAGAAATCGACAAAATTAATGAGGAAATTGGCCGTAAGCTTGATAATATATCGATAGATTCAGCTAACTACGCTGAATTTGCAAGGATTAATGAAGAAGTTAAGGCTTCAAAAGAGATATTGGATCTGAGCAAAAAGGCAGATATTTATGATATCCGCAACAAAGAAGATGCAAGCAAATTAGACATCGTCGATGTAAGGTCTGATTTTAGAAGTCTTGAGAATGATCTTAGTCAATTGACCGAAGCATTAAATAATGTTCCGAAATGGAATACTCAGGAGCGTGCGAATATCCAAAAAGAAATTGACAAAGTTAAGGCGGAAGCCGATACAAGGTCTGGACTTAGAAGTCTTGAGAATGAGCTTAGTCAATTGACCGAAGCTTTAAATAATGTTCCGAAATGGAATACTCAGGAGCGTGCAAATATCCAAAAAGAAATCGACAAAGTTAATGAGGAAATTGGTCAAAAGCTTGATATGATATCGATAGGCGCTGTTAACTACGCTGAATTTGTAAAGAAGGATGCAGAAGTTAAGGCGAAGGCGATATTGACCAAAGCGCTAAATAATGTTAAAAAAGCCGAATCAAAAGCTTCCACTATTATTACGGATGCCAGAACTCTTGAATTTATGCAATTGACTCGTACAGGTATCGAGCGCGAATTGGCGGGCAATAAAGAATTTTTAAGTCTTGGATTGGAAGGCGAAAAAGAAATTACATCGATAAAATCGGAAGGTAAAGAAATTGAAGTTACTCAGTATATGAGAGCAAAAGCGAAAGAGATAGTTGATAATATATTGAAAAGTGCAAATGAAAAGGTCAAAAATATTGCCAGTGATCAACACA
>JAISDI010000247.1 GCA_031264895.1 Endomicrobium sp.
AGACAAAGACAAAGACAAAGACAAAGACAAAGACAAAGACAAAGACAAAGACAAAGACAAAGACAAAGACAAAGACAAAGACAAAGACAAAGACAAAGACAAAGACAAAGACAAAGACCAGTACAGAAAGAAATTCATATTATGAGAAGAAAAGTTTTTTCTTAATTGTCACCCTGAACTCGTTTCAGGGTCTGCCTTTGCAGACGGCATATAACGACAACTGCAACAGCAGATTTCCCCGTGTTACGACCTAACGGGGCAGGCTACAGAGGAATTACAGAATTTTATAGGTTCGCAATGACGGCATGGGTGTCAGAAAATTCAAGAGGGTTACTACGACGAAATGGATTCCCGATAAAAACCTTCGGGATGACAAAAGAGCAAAATCATCTTTGTCGTCATGCCCAAAGTTCGTAATTGGGCATCCATGTTGAAGACAAATCAGTGGGTTGATGACAACAGTAACATGGATTCCGGATTACTGCATTCTGGAATTGAATGGTTTATCCGGACTTTATATAACAACCGATACTTTGTAGAATATGTTTGAAACGATAGCCGTTTAATGTCTCATTTGTTGCGGCGCAGAGGAAAAGTGTGGAAATTTTTTAGATATACCATATATTTAGGCATAACGCTTGCTATTTTTATGGCGGCATACAATATAAGAACTTTCATATATATACCGCATTTAAAAAGCTTTCTTTACGCTCAAACCGGACATAATTTTGATATGGATAATTTTTATACTTATCCGTTAAGCCGGCAGATAGCGTTTACGGGCGTTTCCGTAGACGGTATTGTCAGAGCGGACAAAATAGTCATAAAAACGAATTTTGGGAAAATACTAAAAAATATTACAAAACCGGCGAATTTCATAAGCGGAATTGAATTTTATAATATTTCGGTAGATCTCGATTCTGCCAATATTGCCGGCGCGCAAGAAAAACAAGAGGAAAGCCCGCCTAAGACGTCTTTTTCCATGCCGCTGTCAAAAGTTAAAATAAATGCAGACGTACTAACCGTTAAATCGAAAAAAGAAATCCTTAAAGTTGAAAATATCGAAATGGAAGTTTCTCCGGAAAAGCTTACGCTTTCGTCTGTATTTTTGCCTCTGGATATTCCGGTTTATGTAAGCGGAGTAATGAAACGCGGCGAAAAGGACAATATATTAGATACCGAATTTACGATTGTTTCCGAAGGAAAGATCAAAAGCATTATCAGCGCAGAGGGAGCGGTCAATACGGAAGATTTTTCCGTTGAACAAAATATAACGATTGAAAAAATGAAGTCGGATTATTTTGAAATTACCGATGTTTACGGAACTCTTATAAAAAATGACGCGGGCATAAAAGCTTCTTTTTCCGGAGAGAGCGGAAATCTATTTTTTGAACGAGGCGCATCCGGAGACATAGAAGCCAAATCTAAGATATATTTATCTAAATTAAACAAAGACATAAGCGCCGAAACGGAATCTTCGTTTGTTTATAAAAACGGAGAAGGTTCATTGAAACTGTCTTTGAGAGATCTTTCGGTTTACGGTTTTGATTTGGGAAGTTTTGACATTTCCGCAAGCCGCATAGAAAGCGGAGATTATGATATTTTTTGCGATTACGGCAAAAGCGGCAAAATATACGGTTCTTATAAAAAAGACGGAATTTACGATATAAAAATGTCTTTTGACAAAAAAACCGTCGGCGCTCTTTCCGGCAATTTCAAAACAGGGGAAATAGACGTTAAAATGAATAAAGCCGCTATTTCTGAGCTTCCTGTCATACGCGGTATAAGCGGTAATGCCGGCGGTACGGTTACGGTAAACGGAGCGCTTAGCGAAATTTCGGGGCTGATAGATTTTTCTGTCGAGAATCTCAAAACGTCCAAAATGGAAGAGACCGACATTTTCGGAACGATTACAAGAAGCGCCGATATATACGTTTTTTATTTTTATAAAAGCGATAAAAGCATGATATTTAACAGCGTGATAAAATCAGGAGAGATTCTTTCGACGGATTTTAAGTTCGTAAACACCGACATATCGAACGTTTTGAAATCTTTCGGATATGCCAACGATAAAATTTCGGGAAGCGCAAGCGGTCGCATAAGATACGAAAAAGACGGCACAACGGATTTTGACGTTAAAGCATACGACGGTTCTTTTTTCGGCAACAAGTACAGTAAATTCGAAACGAAGGGCGATATAAATTTAAGCAGAATAAACATAAACAAATTTCATTTAAAAGGCGTTGACGGGCGCATAAGCGCTTATGCAAACGGGCTTATAGGTTTTACGAACATGAACCCCGTTTCGTCATTAAATGTCAGAATGAGAAAAATCAATTTCGGCGCGGCAACCGTAGACACCGACATAACGTTTGGCGGTGAGTTGAACTCAAAAAATGAAGTTTCGGGAACTATAGCAAGCAATTCCATAAAAGTATCGGGAGCAGCGTTTAATAATTTCAGAGCGGACGCCGTGATCGCTTTAGACAAACTAATACTCTCAAATATAAAATCCGACAACGGTTTAGACGGAAACTTTTCACTGGTTTCGGCGAAAGGCGCGCATAAACTTTCCGGCGAAATAAATCTGAAAAATACCAATATAAACGGCGTTTATCGCGGGCTTGAAGCTTCCGTAAATGCCGCCGCAAAAATGTCAGGAACTGCGCAAAAGCCCGTTGCCGATATTACAGTATCGGTAAGAAAAGGAAAATATTCTGAAATTCCTTTTTCGTTTTCTTCGGAACTTTCTTATATCAACGACGCTTTAAAAATCAAAAAAGCGGAATTGTCTTCGGTTAAGATGAAACTTCTCGTCGAAGAAAAAAGCGACAAAGAGCGCAAAAATGAGTTTTCCGTAGAATTTGAAGATCTCAATGAAGCAATAATAAACAAATTTGTGGGTTTTAGAACTCCGGTTACGGGGGAATTTTCCGGAAAAGGAACTCTTTACCAGCATGAAAAAACAAGATCCCGTCTTCAAATGGACATAAGCAGCCGGAAAGCTTTTGTAAAAGGCGTAAAATTTGACAATATTAAATCCAAAATCGAAGTCTACGGTTCAAAAATATCCATTAGCAGCGCTTCGGCAAAACTTGCCGACAGCGAAATCAGGGCGGACAAAGGCAGTTTTAACATAAAAAGCGGCATATACGACCTCAGCTTGTTTCTTGTAAACGCGCATTTGGGGCCGGTTGACATTTTCGGGAGAATTAATATTGACGGCAAGATGGATAAAAGAAAAGGCGGTTCGGTTTATAATGGCAAATTTGACATAAAAAATTTATGGATAAACAAATACAGGCTTACTTCTCTGGGTTTTGATTATACGATAAAAGACAAAGAGTTTACCGTGCTGAAAAGTTCGGGACAGTTAAATATTTCCGGAGCGGTTGATTTTTCCGAGTATATTAAAATTAAAGATATAAATATTTCAAAATCAAGCGCGGCGGTTGATTTAAACGCTTTTTTTAAGGATGAAGATTTCAACTTTAACGCTTCGGGCAAAAATATCGATTTGGAATTTTTAAGCGAGATTCTGGACATTCCCGTGGACATATCCGGCAAATCGGATTTCGGTATCGCCGCGTCGGGATATTTTTCGGCTCCGGAAGCAAAATTTTCGTTCAGGTCGAACAAAGGCAGCATTATGGAAATACCATACGACAGTATTGATATTGATATAGAATCTTCAAACAATAAAGCCGAAATTAAAACGGCGCGAATTTTCAGAAGAAATGAAATAAACGTCAATATGAAAGGTTCTTTTCCTTTCTGGGTTGACGATTCGTTGACGGAAGAAATGAAAAATATGCCCATAAACGTAATGTATGAAGCGGACGATTCGAAACTGTATCTTTTAAAATATCTTTCCGGAGGGGAAATAAAACCTAAGTCCGGCAGAATTCAAATTAAAGGCGAAATCAAAGGAACTTCAAATAAAATACAAAACAGCGGAGAGCTTAGCGTTTCGAACGGAGTTTTCGATTCTAAAACTTATCTGGACAGAATGAAAGATTTTAATGCAGATATAGTCTGGGACGACAATTTGGTAAAAATAAATAAGCTTTCCGGAAAATCCGGTTCGGGCAGGGTCAGCGCGACGGGCGGTCTGACTCTGGAAGGTTTTAACGTGCAAAATTTTGACATACTCATTCAAACCGACAATAAAGGAATACCGATAAAAGTTCCCCAGCTTCCGATGTCCGATACTCTTCTTTCAAGGGGAATACTTCAGGAGTTTTCGTCCGGAGAACCCAGATTTAAAATTACATTGAGCGGAACTCCGGATAAACCGAAAATAGCCGGATGGGTGTCTTTGGAAAATACAAGATTCTGTTTTCCTCCTCCGGATACGCCTTCCGATACGGAAGACATACTGCCTGACAGCGCGGAATTTGACATAGAGCTGAGAGCGGCAAAAAACACTAAGTTTGAAAACTCTTTTGCGGACGCATGGATAAACGGATCATTATTTATAAGAGGCACATACGCTTCCCCTAAACCGCAGGGAATTATTGAAACGCAGAGAGGCACCATTAAATATTTAGGAATAGTGTTTGACGTGATAAATGCAAAAATAGAAATCATAGACGAAAATACAATGTTTATAAGCGGCGAAGCCGAAACCAACGTATATTCTCAAATAAAAGCCGATTCTGAAACCATAATTCTTACCATCGTCAGATCTACAATAGACAATTTAAACGTGCATTTTTCTTCAAAAGACGATCCGACTTTAGATTCGCAGACAGCCTTGGCCAGAGTTACAAAAACCGAGCAGGTCGTAAATACCGGCGCAAGCCGTGAACTGATTTTAGGAATAATATCGGACTTTGATTTACGCCAGCAGGCGTTAAGGCTCATAGACAGCAGTTTTGCAACCCCCATCGCCAGAAACGTTTTAAGAAGAACGGGGCTTGCGGATAATTTTAGAGTTTCTTACGTAAATTCCGACCAGCAGACTTTAATTGTAGATGATCCTACTTTTGCGGATCTGCTCTACGGAACAAAATATTCGGTTGAAAAAAATATCACGAACCAGTTTCTGCTTGGCTATTCGGTAACGTTTGACCAAATACAAAGAAAGCTCGATTTGAAACATGAAGTCGAAATGAGATATAAACTAAATAATAATCTTTATTTGAGCGGAAGCTATGAACTCGAATCGGAAAATTCTCTGCACGAGCCTGACAGACGGCTTATGCTCCAGCATCAGATCCGCTTCGGTTTGCCGTCGAATAAAAGGTCAAAGGCAACAAGAGGCGGGAAATAACGGCGTTTTTTCATACCATAACGGTAAAACCGGCAAATAAACTAAACTCGGCATCTTCAGTTTTTTATAAAAAAGCGCTTTTTGCATTGAGGCAAAATCCGTTTTAAAGTTGTAAATCGTTCAACCCAAAAATTCCATTAGAGGTTTCTAAAAACTATCTTTTTTCCTTTGTCGTCATCCCCGAGTGTTGTTAAATTCTGTAAATCCACAGAAGCCTGCCCCGTAAGGTTTTAATACTGGGGGGATCCATTTTGCCGTTTTGCTGTTCGCCGTAATTCCCACTTTTTAAAGGGGGTGGCCGGAGACAATGTCTCCGGACGGGGGATTTGCCGTATGCGCAAGGTTCTAAATTTCATGTTCAATATAC
>JAISDI010000005.1 GCA_031264895.1 Endomicrobium sp.
TTTTCTAAAAAAATATTTTTATTATTGCTTGCGGCTTTATTTTTAAATTCCGTTTCTTTTGCCATAGAAATTCCGTTAAGCGGAGCGGTGAAACGAGGAAAAGGAAACGGGATAGGAATTGTTTTTGTCGATATGGAAAAAGTTTTCGCTTCCCACCCGATGACTGAAAGGTTCAAAGAAGAATTAAAAAATTTTGCCAATACGAGAAAAAACGCCATCGAAGAGATGATAAAACAGCATGACGCGGCGCAGTTGCAGCTTCGGGAAATCAACTCAAAAATAATCGAAGCGCAAACTGCCGAAGATGAATCCGCTCTTGCCGATTTGGCGCCGCAGCTGGACGCCGCCCAAAAAGCTCTCGAGCGGCAAAGAACGGATATTTCGGATTTATCGAGAAGGACAAAAAACGAACTTGCTTTGATGGAGGAAAAAAATTCTCTTGCCGTTTTGAAAGACATTGAAATAGTTTTAAAAGAAGTTTCTGCCAAATACAATTCAGGAATAATGCTTGATAAACAGAGCGTTTTGCGCGGGAGCGACGAATGTGAAGATATTACCGACGAAGTTATAAAAAAATTGGAAGGCAGATAATGAACTTGAAAAGCGCGGAAATCGCAAAAATAGTCTCCGGAAAACTTGAAGGAAACGACGGCGAAACGATAACGGGAATAAGCGGGCTTGCGGAAGCGCAAAAAGGCGATATTTCTTTTTTGACCAATATGAAATACGTCGGCGAAGTTTCAAAAACGAATGCGAGCGTAATTTTGGTATCCGAAGACATTGATTCGGCACTATTTAGCGGGAAAACCATAATAAAAGTTCAAAATCCGCAGTATGCTTACGGCATAATTCTAAAAATTGTAGAAAAAGAAAGATTGGGTTCGCTTGAAGTTAAAATTCACGCTTCGGCATCGGTATCGGAAAAATCTAAAATAGGAAAAAACGCGTATATAGGTCAAAATGCCGTTATTGAAGACGGCTGTGAAATAGGAGATAATGTTAAAATATTTCCTAATGTTTATATCGGCAAAAACGTAAAAATCGGCAATGACTGTATTTTTTATCCGAACGTTGTAATAAGGGAAGACGTAACGATTGGCGACAGAACAGTTTTTCAGCCGGGAGCCGTCATAGGCGGCGACGGTTTTGGTTTTGCCGTAGTAGACGGCAAAACGCAAAAAATACCGCAAATAGGCAGAATAGAAATAGGCGACGATGTTGAAATAGGCGCAAACACTGCGGTTGACAAAGCAGCCGTTAACGTCACAAAAATAGGCAGCGGCACAAAAATCGACAATCTTGTACAGATAGCCCATAATGTTTATATAGGAGAAAACTGTATAATTGTGGCGCAAACCGGCATAGCCGGTTCTACAAAAATAGGAAATAATACCACAGTTGGCGCGCAGGTCGGCATATCTGGGCATATAAAGATAGGAAACAATGTAATTATATCAAGCCAGTCCGGCGTCGGCGGCGACGTACACGACGCAGAAAGAGTCGGAGGAAACCCCCTTGCAGAGCTTGGGCAGAGCATAAAAATAAGAGCTACCATGAGAAAACTTCCCGAAATGTATCAAGATATAAAGAAAATAAAACAAAAACTGGAGATACCGAAATAAAATGGCAAAACAGACAACCATACAAAAAGAAGCGCGGGTCGAAGGAGTAGGCCTTCATACCGGAAATAGAAGCATTGTTATGTTTAAGCCTGCGCCGGCCGGATACGGAATAAAATTTGTGCGTACGGATTTGCCGGAAAAACCGGAAATAGAAGCTAACTGGGAAAATGCCGTAACCGGAATGGCGGTCAGAGGCAGCGTTATAGGAAAAGGAAATGTCAGAATTCACACGATAGAACACATAATGGCTTCGTGCTGCGCTTTAGGCATAGACAATTTAAGGATCGAAATAAATAATAACGAACCTCCCATACTCGACGGCAGCGCAAAAATATTTGCCGACACTTTGATAAAAGCCGGAATAAAAGAACTCGACGCTCAAAGAGAATATCTGATTATTACGGAGCCGGTGCATTTTGAATTCGGAAAAACAAAAATATCCGCATACCCTTCGGATAAGTTTGAAATTGATTGTTCAATAGGTTTTAATCATCCTTTTTTGCGTCATCAGCAAATATCTCTGGAAGTAAGCAAAGAGATTTTTTGTAATGAACTCGGCTCGGCAAGGACATTTTGTTTTGATTATGAAATCGAAGCTTTACAGCAAAACGGGCTTGCTCTCGGCGGTTCTCTGGATAATGCCATAGTCGTAGCTCCTGACGGAATACACAATAAAGAGCCGTTAAGATTTGACAATGAATTCGTGAGGCATAAAGTTTTGGATTTGATAGGAGATATATACCTTGCCGGAAAACCCGTGAAAGCAAAAATTGTCGCCGACAAGCCTGGACATCAAAATAATATAGGTTTTGTCAAAGAGTTCGTAAAAAAAGCGGTCATACAAAAAGATAATAATACTACAACAGCGGAGGCAGCGATGGATAGCGGTCAAACGGCGGCGGCAACGGAAAGAATGTTGAGCCATGAGGAAGTTTTGAAGATCATACCACACAGATACCCTTTTATTATGATTGATAAGGTAAAAATAAACGAAGCTGATCCCTCAAAAGCTACGGGATACAAATGCGTAAGCGGAAACGAAGGTTTTTTTCAGGGACATTTTCCGGGCGCTCCGATAATGCCGGGCGTGCTGATTGTCGAGGCTATGGCGCAGACTTCGTGCGTTATGTTTCTCTCAAGGCCTGAAATGGAAAACTGTCTTGCGTATTTTATGTCTATAGATAATGTGAAGTTTAGAAAACCCGTAAAGCCCGGAGACTATCTTGAACTTAAAGTAGAAATCATAAAAGACAGCGGAAGACGCGGCAAAATGAAAGGTCAGGCTTTTTGCGAAGGCAAACTTGTAACTGAAGCCGAATTTATGTTTGTTATAGTAGATAAAGAGGCAAAATAATATGATACACGCTACGGCAATCATAGACAAAAGCGCCGTTATAGGAGACAATGTCGATATAGGCCCTTATGCCGTTATCGGCGAAGAAACTATAATCGGCAGCGGTACGAAAATTCACGGGCAGTCGGTTATAGAGTTTGCAGAAATCGGCGCTAACTGCGAAATTTTTAATTTTTCTTCTATAGGCAAACGCCCGCAGGATTTAAAATATAAAGGCGAAAAAACCAAAGTAATAGTCGGCGGCGGCACTACCGTAAGAGAGGGCGTAACTTTAAACAGGGGCACGGCGGCGGCAGGGCAGACTATAGTAGGGCAGAATTGTCTTTTGATGGCATGCGCACATATAGCGCACGACTGCGTAATAGGAAACAATGTAATAATAGGTTATTCTACCGGAATTGCAGGACATGTCGAAATAAACGATTATGCGATCCTCAGCAGCAGCATAGGCGTTCATCAATTTTGTAAAATAGGCAAGTCGGCAATGGTTGGCGCAGGCGCTATGATTTCTATGGATATTATTCCTTACGCTATGGCGCAGGGCGACAGAGCCGTTCTTGCGGGTCTCAATATCATAGGTATGAGAAGAAAAAAAATGACTTTAGCCGAGATTGAAGACATAAAAAACGCTTACAGAATTTTGTTTATGTCAAAGCTTACTCTTGAAGAAGCTCTGGCAAAACTTGCAGATACGCAATCCCCTTATGTAAAAGAAATGACCTCATTCATAAGAACTTCCCAAAGAGGAATAACCAGACCTTAAAAATCTACGCAAAGGAAAGAACATGATTCATAACACCGCCGTGATAGATAAAAGCGCCGTTATAGAAGAAAATGTCGAAATAGGGCCGTATACCGTCATAGGTAAAGGCGTTACGATAAAAGCCGGAACTGTTATAGGTTCGAACGCATACATAGAACATGCCGAAATCGGCGCTAACTGTAAAATATACAATAGCGCTTCGATAGGAACTCCGCCTCAAGATTTAAGTTACAATAACGAACCGTCAAAAGTTTACGTCGGCGAAGGCACTACTGCAAGAGAGTTTGTCACTTTTAACAGAGGCACAAAAAAGACCGGCAAAACCATAATAGGCAAAAATTGTTATTTTATGATATCCGCGCATGTCGGTCACGACTGCGTCATAGGAGATAATGTCATTGTTGCAAACGCTTCGGTTTTCGGCGGACATGTTCATGTCGGCGATAATGTTTTTTTCAGCGCGATTGCCGGCGTACACCAATTTTGCAGAATCGGCAAGGGTACGATGACCGCCGGCGGCGCGATCATAACTATGGACACCATACCCTACTCTACGTGTCACGGCGACAGAGCCGTGCTTAGCGGGTTAAATGTCATAGGCATGAAGAGAAGAGGCATGAAAGCGGAAGAAATAGAAGAAGTTAAAGAAGCTTACAGAATACTTTTCATGTCAAAACTTTTGCTCAAAGACGCTCTTACGGAACTTGAAAAAAGCGGTTCCGCTTATGTCAAAGAAATCGTCGACTTCATAAAAACTTCCAAAAGAGGAATAGTAAGGCCGGCTTAAAATCAAACAATTATGAAAAAAATAGGATTGATTGCAGGCAACGGAAGATTTCCTTTTCTTGTCGCCGAAGAAATAAAAAAAAGCGGCGGCAAAGTAATATGCGTCGGGCTGAAAGAAGAAGTCGATGCCGCTCTTGAAAATATTTGCGACAAATTCTTTCTTATTTCCGTAGGGAAATTTCAAAAAATCGTCGACGCTTTAAAAAGCGAAGGCGTCGAAACCGCCATAATGGCCGGACAGGTAAAACACGTAAAAATTTATTCAGCGATAGGCATGGATTGGCGCGCCATTAAAGTTATGGGCAGCCTTGTAAATAAAAAAACCGATACGATTCTGGGAACGATAGCGAATGAGTTTTTAAAAGACGGCATAACGCTTATGCCGTCGCATATGTATTTAAAAAATCTTCTGCCGGAAAAAGGGCTTATAGCCGGCAAAAAACTTTCTTCGGACGAAAATAAAGAAGTTGAATTCGGATTTAAAATAGCTAAAGGAATAGCCGGTTTTGACATAGGACAAACCGTAGTAGTAAAAGATAAATCCGTATTGGCTGTGGAATCCGTCGAAGGCACGGACGAATGTATAAGAAGGGCATACAAGCTTGGCGGAGAAAATGCCGTTGTCGTAAAAGTAGCAAAACCGAATCAGGATTTTCGTTTTGACGTTCCGGTAATCGGCACAAATACTGTAGATACGCTCAAAGAAAACAAAATAAGGGTCATGGCCGTTGAAGCCGGAGTTACGCTGATTTTGGATAAAGACGAAGTTATAAAAAAAGCAAAGGAAGCCGGAGTAACCATAATCGCGGTGTAATATGAAAGATACCGGAACACAAATTATTAAAAGCCTTTGCAGGCGGCAAACTAGAAAGACAAAGGCAAACAAAGACTACTCCGTCATATACTTCGTATATGCCACCCCGACAGTCAATGACTGTCTCAGAAGGGGAAGCCCTAGCGGGCGGCAAACTAGAAAAGCCATGTTCCTTTAGTCTTTGTTGCGATCGTAAAATCAATCCACTGTATTTGTATTTAACAATGCCCGATTACAAACTTCGGGCATGACGACAAAAATGATTTCACTCATTTGTCATTCCCGAAGGTTTTTATCGGGAATCCATTTTGTCGTCGTCGTGTAGTTAGTCTTTAATTACTATAGCAAAACAGCTTAACATTGTCTCTTTTCTAAAACTTCGTGAATTCCCAATGTGAAAAATCGGAAATTCCCCTTTTGTAAAAAGGGGTGGCAGAGCCGGAGGCTCTGACGGGGTATTTTTCCCAAGAATGACGAGGTATAGCAAACAAACTAAATATGTCCGATTATTTTCATACGTCTGTTACTACAGCTAAACGGCAACATGGATTCCGTGTCAAGCACGAAATGACAGTAGTCCCCAAACCATTGTCATTGCGGTGAGATCCGGAGTTCATCCAGAGACAACGTTAAGCTGTTTTGCTATAATTATTAAATAATAAGAGAGGAAAAAAATGATTCCAATAGCTTATCCTGTAATAGAAAAAGAAGAAAAACTTTTGGTAGAAGAAGTTCTCAATTCAAGAATGCTTGCAAGCGGAAAGTATGTTGAAACTTTTGAACGCGATTTTGCTAAGTATTCAGGCGCAAAATTTGCAATAGCTACAACAAACGGCACTACGGCGCTGCATGCCGCGCTTTTGATGTGCGGCGTTAAGCGGGGCGATAAAGTCGTTACCACTCCTTTTTCATTTATAGCCACGTCAAATTCAATACTTTTCTGCGGAGCAAAACCCGTTTTTGCCGATATAGACCCGCAGACTTTCAATATAAGCGCGGAGAGCCTTGAAAAAGTTTTAAAAAAAGAAAAAAACGTTAAAGCCGTGATAATAGTTCATCTATACGGCCTTACCTGCGACATGGACGCAATACTCAAATTAAAAAAGAAATATAAATTTAAACTTATTGAAGACGCCTGTCAGGCGCACGGCGCGCAATATAAAGGCAAAAAGGCCGGCTCTTTCGGCGACGCGGCTGCATTTTCTTTTTATGCGACAAAAAACATGATGACCGGCGAAGGCGGAATCGTTTTGACAAACGACGCAAAAGCCGACAAGTACGCAAGACAGATAATAAATCACGGTAGGGACGGGCATTCGACTTTTACGGTTTTGGGTTACAATTACAGACTTACAAATCTTGCGGCGGCAATAGGCATAGCGCAGCTCGGAAAGCTTGAAAAATGGATTTTGAAAAGAACGGAAAACGCGCAAAAATATAATAATGCTTTCAAAGAGCTGGATTTTATCAAAACGCCTTTTGTGCCGGAAAATTCAAGACACGTATTTCATCAGTACACAGTAAGGGTAAAAGCCGGCGAAAGAAACAAATTTATGAATTATCTTAAAGAAAACGGCGTCGGATGCGGAATATATTATGATACGGTTCTTTACAGACAGCCTTACTATAAAAAGCTCGGCTATAAAGCCGGACTTTGTCCGCAGGCGGAAAAAGCCGCAAAAGAAGCGGTTTCGCTTCCCGTACATCCTTCTCTTTCGGATTCGGATACCGATAAAATCATAAAAGTAATAAAGGGTTATAAAAAATGAGTATGGTAAAAACCGCAGTAATAGGCGTAGGCTCTTTAGGACAGCATCACGCAAGGATTTTGGGGCAACATCCGGATTCCGTTTTGGAGTTTATAGTCGATACCGATGAAAAAAGAGCCGGCAAAATAGCAAAAGCAAATCCGGCAAATCCGGCGGTTATAACGGATTTTGCGCAGCTTATAGGAAAAGTTAACGCCGCAGTTATTGCCGCTCCCACGCAGTTTCATTACAAGATAGCAAAACCTCTTTTAGAAAGCGGTATACACTGTCTTGTGGAAAAACCGATTACGCTCAGCGTTGAAGAAGCTCAGAAATTGATCGAAACCGCGCAAAAAAATAATGTAATTTTGCAGGTAGGGCATGTCGAAAGATTTAATCCTGCCGTTATAGCGGCAGCTCCTTATGTAAACAATCCGCGTTTTATAGAAGTAAACAGGCTGGGGCCTTACGACCCGAGAACCGCGCATATAGGCGTTGTGCTGGACTTGATGATACACGATTTAGACATGCTTTTTTATCTCGTAAAAGATAAAGTCGTTTCCTTTGAAGCGCACGGCGCAAAAATTCTTTCTGAAACGGAAGACATAGCAAAAGTGCGCCTTAAATTTGCAAACGGATGTGTGGCGGACGTTTCGGCAAGCAGAGTGTCTATAGAAAAATACAGAAGAATAAGAATTTTTCAGCCAGACGCCTATATTTCTATAGATTATGCCGGAAAAAATTTTAAAATGTACACGAAGAAAGAAGGCAAAGAAAAAATTACCTCTCTTTTAGACATAGATATCAAGAAACCTAAAATCCCGTCAAACGAACCGCTGTTTTACGAATTGGACAACTTTTTAAAAAGCGTAATTGAAGGCAAAAAGCCAATGGTTTCCGGCGAACAAGGCCGCGACGCCGTAGAACTGGCTCTAAACATTTTAAAACAGATGGTATTTTAAACAGGTGAGCGCGTGGCAAACAATAAAATTTTCATATCTGCGGGGGATTTGTCGGGGGAGATTCATGCGGCTAATCTTGTCCGCGCGATAAAAGAACTTGATCCTTCCTGCTTTATTACTTCCGCCGGCGGAAATAACCTTAAATCCGTTTCGGATACTTTTCTTGAAGACATAGTCAATATTAATGCGTTCGGTTTTTTGCCGGTAAAACAGTTTTTCTTTTTGAAAGACGTTTTAAAGAAAATATCGCAGTATTTTGAAACGGAAAAGCCCGATAAAGTAATTTTGACCGATTATTACGGCTTTCATATTCATGTGGCAAAAGCCGCCAAGAAATTGAATATACCTGTTTATTATTATGTAAGCCCGCAGGTTTGGGCTTCACGCAAAGGCAGAATAAAAAAGCTTGCGGCAGCAGTTAAAAAAATGCTTGTGATACTTCCTTTCGAAGAAAAGCTTTACAAAGACGCGGGAGTTGACGCGGTTTTTGTAGGCAATCCGCTCATAGACGCCGTGCCGGAAAAAACGGATTTCGCCGTATCAAAACCGCCGCTTATAGGTCTGTTTCCCGGAAGCAGAAAAAGCGTTATACAAAAACATATTCCGATAGTACTTAAAACGGCGGAAATACTCAATAAAAAAACAGGCGCGGAATTTATTTTGTTTAGCGTAAATAAAAATATTGAAAATTCTCTGCCGGACTATGTAAAGCTTGAAATAAACAACGATTTTGAAAATAGAAAACGGATAAATTTTGCGATATGTCCTTCCGGAACGGTAAGCCTTGAAAACGCTCTTTTGGGAATACCTATGGCCGTGATGTATAAACTTTCATATTTCAATTATTTTCTAATACGCATGATCGCAACGGTTAAATACATAACTTTGGCAAACATACTTGCCGGCAGACGCATAGTTCCGGAATTTATACAGTTTGACGCTTGTCCGGAAAAAATAGCCGCTTCGGTTATGGAACAGCTTAAACAGGAAAATTATATTTCAAAAGTAAACGAACTGCTCGATTTAAGAAAAATGCTCGGAACGTCCGGCGTAAGCAAAAGAGCCGCTGAAATAATTTTAAGCGATTAAGAATCTATAAAACCCTTAAATAGTTCGTCATCCCCGAATGCTTTAATCGGGGAACCATTTTGCCGTTTTGCTGTTTGTCGTCGTCAACACACTTGAGTTTTTTGCTCCATGCCGTCATTGCGAACTGCCGTTGTCGTTTTAATATAAACACGGTTAAAAATTTTTATGAAAAAAAAAGCGGAAATTAAAAGATTATTCAAATATTTAAAACCCTACATACCGCGGTTTTTTGCCGCCATATTGTTTATGATACTGTATGCGGTAATGGACGTTTATGTTCTTACAGTTCTTAATAATTTCATAAATAAAATATTTTTAAGGAACGATACAGCCGAAGTACTTTTGAAAATCGCGCTGGTTTTTCCCGTAGTTTATGCAGTTTTGGGAATTGCGGACTACGGAAGAAGTTATCTGCTAAACTATATAGGCCAAAATGTCATACGAGACATGAGAAAAGAACTCCATTCAAAACTTATGTCTTTGTCGCACAATTTTTATGTAAAAAACTCTTCTGCAAAAATAATGTCGCGCGTTACAAACGATTTGGGCATGGTTCAAAACGCCATAGTAAGAGTTCCCGCGACAGTTACAAAAGAACTTCTTATTTTTGTCGGCGTAGGCGTATACGTTTTTTATTTGAACTGGAAATTTGCCACAGCGCTTTTGCTTGTTCTTCCGCTTGTGGCTTTGCCGCTTATAGCGCTTTCAAGGAGGATGAAAAAAGCTTCCCTTGAAGGCCAGTCGCAGACTGCCGAAATTTATTCTTCTCTTTCGCAAATGCTAAACGGCTTTTCAGTTATAAAAGCGTTTGTAAACGAAAAACACGAAATACAAAAATTCCGTAAAGATAACAACAAATTTTATAATATAGCTTTAAACATAATCAGAATCGACGCCAGACTTGCGCCTATGATAGAAGTTATAGGAGCCTGCGGCGCAGGCGTCGTGTTATTTTTTGGCGGAAGAGACGTGATCAACGGAGTGTGGAGTTCTGGCGATTTTATCGTTTTTTTCTATGCGATTACAAAAATGTATAAACCCTTAAAAAACTTTGCGGAAGTTAACAGCCAGCTGCAAAGCGGCCTTGCCGGAGCTGAAAGAGTTTTTGAAATACTTGACGAAAAACCTTCTATAAAAGACAAAGAAAACGCGGCCATTTTGCCGTCGTTTAAAAAATCTATAATTTATAAAGACGTGGATTTCGGGTACAATGCGGACAAACTCGTTCTTGAAAAATTTAACGTTGAAATCAAATACGGGCAAACTGTGGCTTTTGTCGGCCATTCCGGTTCGGGCAAAACCACTATAGCAAACCTTTTAATGAGATTTTATGACCCGCATGGCGGAAACATATTTATAGACGGAATCGATATTAAAAATGCCGCCGCTAAATCGTTGAGAGAACAGATAGGCATAGTCAGTCAGGACGTAATGCTTTTTGACGATACTATAAAATACAATATTTCTTACGGCCATTTTGACGCTTCAATGCAGGAGATATCTGAAGCCGCAAAAAATGCAAACGCTCATGACTTCATTTCCGCTCTTCCGGAAGGATACGACACGCTTGTCGGCGAAAGAGGAATAAAACTTTCCGGAGGGGAAAAACAAAGAATTTCTATAGCAAGGGCAATTCTTAAAAACCCGCCTATACTTTTGCTTGACGAAGCTACAAGCGCATTAGATTCTAAATCAGAACAACTCGTCCAGCAAGCCATAGAAAATCTTATGGAAAGCAGAACCGTAATTCTAATCGCGCACAGACTTGCAACGGTAAAAAATGCAGACAAGATAATAGTTATGGACAAAGGCCGCGCGGTTGAAAGCGGAACGCACGAAGAGCTGATGAAAATTGAAAACGGAATATACAAAAAACTTAACAAAATGCAAAAACTATGAATACAAATAAAAAGATGTGGTTTAAACGGCTGTTCAAATATCTGAAACCTTATATAGCAAGGTTTCTTATAGCGGTTGTTTTTATGAGCGCTTTTGCGGGCCTTGCAGCTTCGCTTCTTGTGGTTCTCAAAAAAGCTATAGACGGAATATTTGTTAATAAAGATTTTGCAATGCTCGGTATTGCCGCAGTTTCCGTGCCGGTAATTTTCGCTTTGAAAGGCTTGGCTGATTACGGAAGAAATTATCTGCTCAATTATATAGGCCAAAATGTCATAAGAGATTTGCGCATGGAACTTTACGAAAAACTCATATCTTTATCGCACAATTTTTATGTGCAAAATTCTTCGGCAAAAATAATGTCAAGAGTGACTAACGATTTAAACGCATTGCAAACGGCCATAGTAAAAGTTCCCGCAAGCCTTGTTAAAGACTTTCTGACTTTTTGCGGAATGTTGATAGCGGCGTTTTATCTGAACTGGAAATTTTCTTTGATAGTGTTTATAGGTTTTCCGATAGCAGCGATTCCGTTGGTTATGTTTGCAAGAAAAATAAGAAAAGCCTCAAAACAGGGACAAAAGCAGATGGCGGAAATTTACTCTTCGCTTATGCAAATGCTTTTAGGTTTTTCGGTCATAAAAGCGTATAATACCGAAAAGCACGAAGAATTAAAATTTAAAGAAGAAAACGATAAATTCTATGATTTTGCTCTAAGGGTAATAAGAGTTGACTCGCGTTCAAGCCCTATAATGAATTTTCTCGGCGCGGTAGCGGTAGCCGTAGTTTTGTTTTTTGGCGGAGCCGACGTTCTTAACGGCGCGTGGACTGCCGGAGCTTTTTTTGCTTTTATAGCCGCCGTCGGCCAGATGTACGAGCCGGTAAGAAATTTTGCCAAAGTAAATTCACAAATACAGTCCGGGCTTGCTTCAGCCGAAAGAATATTTGAAGTTCTTGACGAGGAACCAGCGATAAAAGACGCCGCGGACGCAAAAATTTTAAAACCTTTTGAAAAGTCCGTAGTATACAAAAATGTTTCTTTCGGTTATACCGGCGATAAAAATATTTTAGACGTGTTTAATCTTACGGTAAACCGCGGACAATCGGTTGCTTTTGTAGGCCATTCCGGTTCGGGCAAAACTACCGTAGCCGCTCTTTTGCTCAGGTTTTACGATACGCTCTCAGGTTCTATTTTAATTGACGGGCAGGACATAAAAGAAGTTACTCTGAAATCTTTAAGACAACAGGTAGGCATAGTTTCGCAGGATGTGGTTCTTTTTGATGACAGCATTAAGTATAATATTGCATACGGCAGTTTTGACGCTTCGGAGCAAGACATAATCGAAGCCGCAAAAAATGCAAACGCTCATGATTTTATTTCCGCTCTTCCGGACGGATACGACACGCTTGTCGGTGAAAGAGGAATAAAACTTTCCGGAGGGGAAAAACAAAGAATTTCTATAGCGAGGGCAATTCTTAAAAACCCGCCGATACTGATATTAGACGAGGCCACAAGCGCATTGGACTCAGAATCGGAAAAACTCGTGCAGGACGCCGTGGATAAACTTATGAAAAACAGAACAGTCATTTTGATCGCGCACAGGCTTGCCACCGTGAGAAACGCCGACAATATTATAGTTATGGACAACGGGCGCATAGCCGAAACTGGCAGACACGAAGATTTGATCCGTATGGAAAACGGAATATATAAAAATTTAAACGAATTGCAGGTACTATGAAAAAATTTAAAATCTTATTGTTTTTGACGGCATTAGTAACGGTTTTTACTCAAAATTCTTTTGCAAGAAGGGCGCCGACTCAGCCAAACAGCTACGACGGAGCCGCTCCGAGCGCGAGGTCTATGGCTATGGGTGAAGCGGGAACGGGGGCGCTCATGTTTAATGACGCTTATTATTATAATTCAGCAATGTACGGATATTTGCAGGGAACAAAAGCCGAAGTAAGCGGAGTCATAATGCGCCAAAGCGACGCGGCGCCAAGTTCCGTTGCAGCCGTTGAACCTTCAGGGCAGGGCTTGACGTCTTTTATTTTGGTTCAAAACTCAGCCGCTTTGATATGGCAGGCATTGTCAGATTGTTCCATATCGGAAACTTATCCCGGAGGCATTACAGGCAATACGGAAATATATATAAGCGCTCTTACTCTTGCGGCAGGTCAAAAAAACGAAAAAGGCTATTCCGTTGGAATAAATATGACTTATCTGTACGGAAAAATAGGCGAATCTTCGCTTGTCGGCAGTGAACCGTACTCAAACATAGGTTCGGGAAACGGTTTTGCTCTGGATTTATCTTTTGCTGTTCCCGCCGGCAATAATGTATTTTTCGGTATAGACGTTAAAAATCTTGCGGGATTTATGTTTTGGAACGACTACAATACAGAACAGCTTCCCATGATAATAAGAACAGGCACAGGATACCATTTAAAAGGATTTTTGTTTGTAACCGACTGGGAAAAAAGAATGTACCGTTTCGGCGATCTGCAGAAAGATTATGTAAGATTTGGCGTCGAGCAGTACATAAACGGAGCGGTATGTATAAGACTCGGACTTGTCAGCGATGATGATTTTGATACAAAAACGTTCAAGTACACTTACGGTTTCGGAATAAGAATAAAAAATTACGAACTTTCCGCAGCAGCCCAGCAGTACAAAATAAATGATGAAAATTTTACTAAATATCTGCTGTCTTTTAGCGCATTGGTGCAATAATGGAAGATTTAGTCGAAGAATTGCGAAAAAGTTTAAAGCAAGTTTTAGTTTATCTTCAAAAAGAAGATTTGGCTTTAATTGAAAAAGCCTATGAATACGCTTCTTATGCGCACTCGTACCAGTTAAGAGCTTCCGGCGAACCCTATCTTGTACACTGCGTTTCAGTGGCAAAAAATCTTGCCGAATTAAAAATCGATCCCGCGACGATAACCGCCGCGCTTCTGCACGACATTTTGGAAGATACTCTCGTAACCGAACATGAACTTATAAAAGAGTTCGGCGAAGAGGTCGTTTCTCTGGTAAAAGGCGTAACAAAACTCAATAAATACCAGTTTCAGGACAATATAACCGAACAGGCGGAAAACTGGCGGAAAATGCTTCTTGCCGTCGTTAAAGACATACGCGTAATAATCATAAAACTTGCCGACAGACTGCACAATATGCGCACCATTAAATTTCTTGCGCCGGACAAACAAAAAAGTATTTCTCAGGAGTCGCTTACGCTTTATGCGCCTTTTGCGCACAGGCTCGGCATTTACAAGTGGAAAAGCGAACTCGAAGATTTGGCTTTTGAAATACTTCATCCGCAGCAGTACAATACGATCAGAACGCAATGGCAAAAACGCGCCGAAAGCAATACCGAAAATTTAAAAGAAGTGGAAGAACAGCTTAAAGAAAAACTTGCCGGCACAAAATTTCCTTGCAGGATTTCCGCGCGTCCTAAAAATCTTTACGGAATATACAAAAAAATGGAAAGACAGAACAAACCTTTTTCGGCGATTGAAGATTTGTTCGGTCTGCGCATTATCACCGACACCGTCGAAAATTGTTATGCGATTTTAAGCATAATCAATTCAAATTTTAAACTTGTGGAAGGCTCGTTTACGGATTATATAAATCTTCCAAAATCCAATATGTACCAATCTCTTCATATGACGATAATTTCGGACAAAGGCGTAATTGTGGAAACGCAGGTAAGAACCGAAGAAATGCACAGCCGCGCCGAATACGGAATAGCAGCCCATTGGAGATATAAAAAAAGGGTTGAAGCAATCAAAAGCATAAAAGAAGACGCCAAAGACAGCGTTACGGAAGACCGGCTGGACTGGCTTAAAAAATTTTTGGAATGGCAAAGAGAAACGACTGATTCAAAAGAATTTTTAACCACTTTAAAAACGGAATGCGATTTTGAACAAATATTCGTTTTCACGCCAAAGAAAAAAGTCATAAAACTCCCATACGGCGCAACGGCTTTAGATTTCGCGTATGCAGTCCACTCGGACATAGGCGACACGTGTATGGGCGCAAAAGTGAACGATAAAATGGTACCCATAGACACAAAACTCAAAACCGGCGACGTCTGCGAAATCTTAGTAAGAAAAAACATAAAACCCAGCAAAAACTGGCTTGAATTTGCCATAACAGCCCAAGCCCGCTCCAGAATAAGAAGATACCTAAGAGAACACCCAAAGAAAGAAATCTAATAATCAACCCACTGACTTTGTATTTAACAATGCCCGATTACGAACTTCTGGCATGACGACAAAAATGATTTCACTCATTTGTCATTCCCGAAGGTTTTTATCGGGAATCCATTTTGTCTTTTCGCTTTTTGCCGCCATCACAACATTTAAGCTATTTGTCTATTTAAGGAACAATTCCCGACAAAGACACTCGGGGATTGATGATGACAAAGAAAAAAAGATGGTTTTTAGAAATCTCTAATGGAATATTTGGGGTTAGGTTTATTTTTTTATAAAAGTCGGGGCGTTTTTTGACGTCAGGCCGCCTTTTATTTTTTGGTAGTAATCGTAGGTCATTGTGTTTTGCGACGAATCCATGATTTTCATGTCAATTATTTTTCCGATGAATAGAATGTGTGTTTCAACGTCAATTTTATTTTCGACTTCCGCTTCGTATATTGCCGTTGCATAGTCTATAAATACAGGAATTTTCAGTGTGTCGGAACCGGTAAAGGTTGCGTTTACAAATTTGTTTGTCGTTCTGCCGCTTTTGAAACCCATTCTTCCCATAAAATCAAACGGAGTTTCTTCCGACAATGCAGTTATTGCGAATTTGCCGGACTTTTTTATTATTTCGCACGTAAAATTTTGTTTGGCAATACTTACCGCAAATCTGACAGGTTCTGCAGTTATCTGAAATACGCTGTTTGCAAGCTGCGCAGCCATTTTTTCGTCATCAATAGACGAAATTACGTATATGCCGTACTGTATTTTTGTCAAAGCTTTCATATCCATATTATTTTTTCCTTCGCTGCGGTATTATTTTATTTGAATATCCCGCCGCTTTCTTTGCACCACAAAAGCATATCCATATGCGGCATCGGTATACCTGATTTTTTACAAAAATCCTGCATTCTCTTTTCAATTTCCAGATATGTTTTTTTTGTAAGAGTTTTTGGTATTTCTTCTATGGCGCCGAGAATTTTAAGATTTTTAAGTATATGTCTGTCCAGAATCGCAAGCTCTTTTCCTATTCCTATGTTTCTCAGAAAATGTCCCGCTTCTTTATAGCCTATTCCGGTTATGTTTTTTATGATCCACTCTCTCAGCGCGTAAATGTCGTCATACGAGGTAAGCTTTTCTTTGATTTTCATTTTTCCGTTGACCGTGAAAAGTTTTCTTGCTTCAATTACATATTTGGCTTTATTGTTTCTGAAACGCACTTTAGATATTTTTGCGGCAATTTGCTGTGGAGAGGATTTAAAAATCATATCACATTCGGCAAGCTCGTTTACTGCCGCCCAGCATGATACGGCCTTGCTTTGCGGCGTAAAAAGACAGAAAACGAGTTCTGCAAAAATTTCTTCTTCAGAACCGTTTTTCCAAACGTCGTCAAAATGTTTTTCTCTTTTTTGAATGAGATGTTTGATGTTTGCCCAAAAGCGTTTCAGTCCGGAAAGATCTTTTGAATCGTCAGTGGGGGTTTCTAAAAAATCGATTTTTATTAGAGAGTTTTTATTCATTGCCGCATTATAGCAAAACAAATATTAATTGACACGGGATACAAATGTATGCTATATATTTGCGTGAACACGCCTAGAAAAATCAAAGGAGGCTGTGATGGATAAATTAACGCAAAAGCAGCGGGCAGTTTTGGATTATATCGAGAAATTTCATCTTGAAAACGGAACAATGCCTACAATAAGGGAAATTGCCGCAAAATTTGACATTACGATAGCGCCCGTGCAGAAGTATTTGAAAATTCTGGAAAAAAAAGGATATTTGAATAAAAAAGATTCCGTTGCGCGCGGTATTGAAATTGCGTCCCGCCGGAAATTTACGCCGGTTCCGGTTTTGGGAAACGTTCATGCGGGAACTTTTCTTGAACCTGTTGAAGACGCGCAGGATTACGTTTACATAAACACGGACGTTACAAGAAGCAGAGAATGTTTTGCGCTAAAAGTGCGCGGCGACAGTATGGAACCTTCCGGAATAGTAGAGGGTGATACGGTCGTCATATCAAAAAACAATCAAATATCAAACGGAGACATCGTGGTTGCTCTTGTTGACGGAGAGGCCGCGATAAAAGTTTACAGCAAAACCAACGGCAAAGTCTGTCTAATGTCTACAAATATGGCATATTCGCCTATTTACCCAAAAAACTATAAAATTTTAGGAAAGCTGATATATCTTTTAAGAGAATATAAAAATTGATGTGAAATGGAAGGACAAAATGAAAAATAAAATTGTTTTAACGGATTTTAAAGAAGATTTTGCAAAAAGATTAAGAGAAAATCCAGCCGAATTGCGCGATTATAAAAAATATGTTTTATCTGAATTTGAAAAAGACCAAGACAAAGAATTGCTGCTGGAAGGATTAAAAACTATAGCAATGGCAACGGAATGAATGTCTAATCTTGCTAAGAAAACACATTTAAGCCGGCGGAATTTGTATAAAATTTTCAGCGGACAGGGAAACCCGACTCTTAATACTTTTTTTGAAATCTTAAAAATACTTGATATGAAACTAGGGCGTGTTCACACAAAGTACGCGCATGCGTTTGGTCAAAACAAGTCCAAATGCTAGGCGCGGCGACGAAGCAATAGCGAGATCTATTGATAGGAGGCGCAACAACGCAGTTGGGCTTGTTTTGGCCAAACCCCAAAGGGGCTGCGGCAGCTTACGCAACAAAGTTGCTTTTGGTAAATTTTGCTTTTTTTGCTTCGCAGATACGTCTGTGTATCTTTGGCGCAAAAAAAAACAAAATTTCCTTAAAAATCCTAGCAGCGCATGCGTGTAATTTGTGTGAACACGCCCTAAAAATTGCTTTATAGAAATTACATTGAAAGAAATATAAAAATTTTGTACAATTTTTAAGTTGTTTTGGAAATTGACATTACATATAAAGAGATTGATTTTTCAATCTTTTTGAGTGGGCGGATGGCGGAACTGGCAGACGCACAGGACTTAAAATCCTGAGGCTCGCAAGAGCCGTGAGGGTTCAATTCCCTCTCCGCCCATTTTTTTTATTTTATAAGGAAATATAAAAAATGAGTGAACATCGCGATGTCCTTGTTGATTTCGGGACAGTTGAAAAAAACATACAAAGGCATAAAATTAAAGACAGAGGCGTTGAAGCGATCCCTACAGATAAAATTGTCGGCAGCCTCGGGCGTTATAATGATTTCTCCGAAAATCTGCTTCCGCATCGCGGAGATATGGGGATGCGTTATGAAAGCATTAAAAAGGGAATGCTTAACGGAGTTATTTTTTCTCCGATCAAAGTATATCAGGTTTTGGACAATTACTTTATCATAGACGGTCATCACAGAGTGACGGTTGCAAAAAACGTTTTTAACGCAAAATATATCGATGCCGAAGTTTTGGAAATAGATTTTGATTTTGAGATTTCTCCTAAAAAGACTTACACATACAGCACTGACAGCGCTAAAAGTTTTTTGATAAAACTTGAAGAGCATTTTTTTCAGCTAAAAACATGTCTTTCAAATGCCGTATTAAAACATCCTCTAAAAGTTACGGAGCTGGTGAGTTTCGGAAAGCTGTATGAAGAGATAGAAAATTACAGGAACAGTTACAATAAAGGGCAGTTTCAAAAACTTCCGGTAATTTATGCTTCATATCATTGGTACGAACACCGTTTTCTTCCGGCTGTAACAATAATAGAAGAAGAAGACGTATTAATAGGCTTTCCTCACAGAACTTATACAGATTTGTACGTATGGATACAACAGCATAAATATTATTTAAGCCAAAAAGTCGGCTATGACGTCGGGTTTGATTTTACGGCGCATGATTTTTTCAAGAGATATAAAAGGGTCAAAGGCTTGTATATGATACCGTCAATGATAAGGGACGTTCTGCGCAGTATCAAGGAACAAATTAGCGAATTGAAGGATTAGCATGAAAATTCTTGCCATGTCCGACGTTGAGGATAACAGACTTGAGTATGCGATAAATTTTGAGCATGAAAAACTCGATAGCATAAATTACATTTTCTCGTGCGGGGATTTGCCGCGCAAGTACCTTGAATATATTACCGACAGCCTGAAAAGAAGTTTATATTTTGTGTCCGGAAATCATTATGTTTTGCAGTTTTACGGCAATAAATTTAATTCCCCAAAAATTCTTCAAAAGCTGTATTACGGCAAAGGCATGCGTCTGCGCCTAGGCGGGATAGACATGCACGGGCGCGTTGAAATCCTTGATGATCATATTATTGTTGGTTTTGGCGGTTCGATGAGATATAATCCCGGAAATTTCCAGTTTGAAGAGTTTGAAATGGAGAAAATAGTCAGACGCGCGCAGACGGAAATAAGATGGCAGAGAATTAAGGATCTTATTTTTTTCAGAAAGAAAAAAGAAATCATCGTAATGTCGCACGCTCCGGTTGAGGGCGTTCATGACAAAGAAGACAGATGTCATAAGGGATTTAAATGTTTTAGAGATTTCATAGATGCCGTAAAACCTCTATTGTGGTTACACGGGCACGTTCATTTTGAAGGGCAGATGAAAACGCAGCAAACCCTTATTGAACAAACATTGATCGTTAACGTATACTCTTCAAAGATAATAGAAATAAACAAATGTGAAATACTTGTAAAAAATATATGATATTTTGTATTTATTGTTGACATTTAGACTTTTTTTAGATATTTTTATGTCAAATGAAAAATAAAATTTTTGTCTTTATCTTTTCACTATT
>JAISDI010000108.1 GCA_031264895.1 Endomicrobium sp.
GGCTTCGGATTTGGCTTCCTTAAAAACTTTATGTCTTACTGTTGCCATCTGAGGACGGTGTCTGGGCGTAAGAATAGTCGCCATGATATTTCCGCCGAATGCCGGCCTTGTTTGTAAAAGGTTTCTTGTCTGCGTATCGACTTCAAGAGAAGTGCAGTCCGCCGTTAAACCCGTCTGTATTCTTGCCGCGACTCTTGAGGCAAACGAACGGCCTATGTTTGTCGCTCCCATTAAAATTATTTCGGGTTTTTCGTTTTGTATCAGCTGCGTTAAAATCGCGGAATAAGGATCGTCTTGAAATTCAGCAAATACAGGGTCGTCAAAAACGTAAACTTTATTTGCTCCTCTGTCGATCAAATCCTGTGATTTTGCTTTAATTTCCGAACCTATTAAAACGGCGCACAGCGGAACTTCAAGCTGCTGCGCAAGCCTTTTTCCTTCGTTAAGCAGTTCAAATACCACGCTTGAGATTTCTCCGTGTCTTTGTTCAGCGTAAACCCAGACGCCTCTGTAATCGTCTTTATTTATTGATGCTTTCGGAGCGTCTTTTTTGAGTTCTATGGCTTTAAATTTGCATGTTTCCACGCAAGCTCCGCAATATGTGCATTTGTTTACGTCTATAACGGCAAGCTGCTGTTTTCTGGGGTGGTCGGGTCTTTCCGTCATGGAGATGACGCCGAAAGGACATGCTCCGACGCACAATTTACAGCCTACGCATTTATCGGTCAAAATCTGTATACTGTTTGACATTTAATATATTCCCCCGAATATAAAATCTTAAATTAAACCGGTTTCCGTCATTTTCTTTACGAGAGCCGCCGCAACTTCCGGCGCTTCTCCGGTAAACTTTTCTCCGCCGACTCTTTGCGGAGGCGTGAAAATTTTCATTACTTGAGTAGGCGAACCGTTAAGCCCAGTCCTTTGCGTGTCCGCGCCGATCGCAGCCGCGTCAAGCATTTTTATAACGGCTTTTTTTGCGGCCATTTTGCCTTTTAAAGAAGGAATGCGCGGAGTGTTTATTTCTTTAACTACGGTCAAAAGCGCGGGAACCGGAGTTTCGATCACGTCGTATCCGTCTTCCATCATTCTTTCGACCTTCATGGTTTTATCGTTTATGTCTTCGATTTTTCTTACATATGCGACATGGGGAATGTTTAGCATTTCGGCAATGCCAGGGCCTACCTGCGCGGTGTCGCCGTCGGTAGCCTGTTTGCCGCAAAATATTACTCCGTAATCGCCGATATGTTTTATCGCGCCGGAAAGCGCGTAAGAGGTTGCGAGAGTGTCCGCGCCGCCGAAAGCTCTGTCGCTTATCAGTACGGCTTCGTCGGCTCCTCTTGAAATCGCTTCTCTTAAAGCGGTTTCAGCCTGCGGAGGCCCCATTGTAATAACTATAACTTTTGCTCCGATTCTTTCTTTAAGCCTCACGCCTTCTTCTATGGCGTACTCGTCAAAAGGATTGATGATCGATTCAACGCCTTCTCTTTTAAGCCTTCCGCTTTCCGCGTCGATTTGAACGTCGGTAGTGTTGGGAACCTGCTTTATGCAAACTATTATATTCATCGTGTATAACCCCTAAGCAATATTTATTTCGCTTTTGCCGATTCTTTTATCAGGTTGAGAGCTATTTCGTTTTTTTGAATCTGGCTTGTGCCTTCGTAAAGCGTGGTTATTTTTGCGTCTCTCATCATTTTTTCTACGGGATATTCCCTGCAATAGCCGTACCCGCCAAAAATCTGCACCGCGTTTGTGGTAACTTTCATTGCGGTTTCCGAGCAGAAAAGTTTTGCCATTGCAGATTCTTTGCTGGTTCTTGTTCCGGTGCCTTTGTCTATATTTCTTGCCACCGTGTAAAGCAGACATCTTGCGGCTTCAACTTCCGTAGCCATGTCCGCAAGCATATGCTGAATTCCCTGAAACGAAGAAATCGTCTGACCGAACTGCACTCTTTTTCTTGCGTATGTTACGGCTTCGTCTAAAGCGCCTGCGGCTATTCCTAAAGCCTGCGCGGCAACGCCCGGACGGGAATTGTCTAAAGTAGCCTGCGCGATCATGAGGCCGTGTCCTTCTTTGCCTAAAAGCTGGTCTTTGTGTATTTTGCAATTATTGAATACAAGCTCTCTTGTAGAAGAAGCTCTGATGCCCATCTTTTTTTCTTTTTTACCGAAATCAAAGCCAGGCATACCTTTTTCAAGAATGAAACATGAAATTCCTCTTGCGCCTCTTGAGGGGTTCGTTTTTGCAAAAACCGTATAAGTTTCCGCATCGCCGCCGTTAGTGATAAAACATTTTGTGCCGTTTAAAATATAGTAATCGCCGTCTTTAACCGCGGTGGTTCTCATGCCCGTTGCGTCTGAACCGGCTTCCGCTTCGGTCAAACCGAATGCCGCAAGCTTTTTTCCTGAAGCTATGTCCGGAAGATATTTTTGTTTCTGTTCTTCGTTTCCCGCTATGAGAATAGGGAGCGTTCCTAAAGCCGTTGCGGCAAGCGATAAAGCTACCGCGCCGTCAACTTTGCAAAGTTCTTCGACGACTAAAACCAATCCCATGATTCCTTTGCCAAAACCGCCGTACTCTTCTGGAATATATACTCCGCACAAGTCCGCCTGCGCAAATTCTTTGACTATTTCCCATGGAAACTCTTCTTTTTCGTCATAATGTTCTCTTACAGCTTTCATTTTTTCCTGAGCGATAGTTCTTGCAGTTTCAATCATCATTTGTTCTTCTTCAGACAGAAAATAATCCATAGTCATGTTAATGCTCCTCTCAAGTTAAGGTTTTCTTTATATTCTTCAAGGCCTTTTCGGCGGCGGACTGCTGGGCTTCTTTTTTGGAATGCCCAAAGCCTTTTCCTAAAAGCCGGTTTTTCACGTAAACCGCCACTTCAAAATTTTTGTCGTGGTCGGGACCTAATTCTTTTAAAACTTTATATTCAGGCAAAACTTTATATTCAAACTGAGCGATTTCCTGAAGCCTGCTTTTATAATCGGTTATTATTATTTCGCGCTGCTTGTCAAAAAACTTCAAAACAAATTTTTTGGCTTCTTCCTGTCCGCCGTCAAGATAGACAGCACACACTAAAGCTTCAAAAACGTCGCAAAGCAAGGCTTCTCTGTTTCTGGCTTCTTTCGTGTCGTCGCTTCTGCCCAATAAAATAAAATCGCCCAGCTTAATTTCCTTTGCCCATACGCTTAAATTCTGCGATGAGATAATTTGAGATTTTAACTGGGAGAGTTTTCCTTCAGTTTCATCGGAATATCTGCGGTATAACGATTCGGCGACAATAGCGGACAAAATACTGTCGCCCAGAAATTCCATCCGCTCGTTATATAGTTTCGGCCCCGATTCAGCCGCGTAAGATTTATGGGTAAGAGCGGTTATTAAAACTTCAAGGTTATTGAATTTGTATTCAATAACCTTTTGAAGTTCTTCAAGACTTTTATTCGACATATTTTTTTACTATTGTCGTCGCGTTATGACCGCCGAAACCCAATGAATTTGAAAGAGCGCAGTTTATCTGGGCGTCTCTTGCAATATTGGGAACATAGTCGAGATCGCATTCGGGATCGGGCGTTTCATAATTGATAGTCGGGTGAATAAAGCCGGCGTTCATTGAAAGAACGACAGCCGCAAGCTCTACGCCCGCCGCTGCGCCTAAAAGATGCCCCGTCATAGATTTTGTAGACGAAATGGGTATTTTATAAGCCCTTTCTCCGAAAACCTTTTTTATCGCGGCAGTTTCGGTTTTATCGTTTAATCCCGTAGACGTGCCATGCGCGTTGATATAATCGACTTCTTCCTTTGAAATTCCCGCGTCGGCTATGGCTTTTTCCATCGCCAAAATTGCCGCCGCGCCTTTCGGGTCGGGAGCGGTCATATGATAGGCATCGTCTGAAGCTCCGTATCCCGCTAACTCAGCGTATATTTTCGCGCCTCTGTTTAAAGCATGTTCCAACGTTTCAAATATGATAATACCGGCGCCTTCGCCCATGACGAAACCGTCGCGGTTTTTGTCAAAAGGTCTTGAGGCTTTCTGCGGCTCGTCGTTTCTTTGCGAAACCGCTTTCATATTGCAAAAGCCCGCAAGACCCAAAGGAGTAATTACGCCTTCCGCTCCGCCGGAAACGATAATATCGGCGTCTCCAAAACGAAGTATTCTTAAAGCGTCTCCCATGGCGTGATTTGCTGAAGCGCAAGCGCTTGTCACGGCATAATTAGGCCCTGTAAAACCATACTGAATCGCAATTTCTCCGGGAAGCATGTTTGTAATGATCATGGGAATCAGGAAAGGACTTACCCTTTTTGCGCCTTTCTCAAGAAGAGTTTTTTCTTCTTCTTCGATTACATCTAAACCGCCCATACCGGTGCCGGTGACCACACCGATTCTTGACATGTCTTCTTTTGAGAAATCAAGCCCGGAATCTTCTATAGCTATTTTTGCGGCAGCCATACCGAGCTGCGTAAATCTCGCCATTCTTTTGGTTTTTTTTCTGTCAATAAAGTTTTCCGGTTTAAAATCTTTTATGTAACCGCTGATTTTAGAGGAAAAATTACTGACGTCAAAATGTTCGATGGCGGAAATTCCGGATTTGCCGTTTCTTAAAGATTCGGTAAATTCATTATTTCCAGTACCTATAGGAGAAACTACTCCTATACCCGTTATCACTATTCTTTTTTTCATTGTAATGCCTTAAAAAATAAAATTATTTGCCTGCTGCGTGAGCTTTGATGTATTCTACGGCATTGCCTACTGTCTGTATTTTTTCTGCTTCTTCATCGGGAATTTCAATGCCGAACTCTTCTTCAAAAGCCATTACAAGTTCAACCGTATCAAGTGAATCCGCGCCTAAATCATTGACAAAAGACGCTCCGGTTACTACTTCAGCAGGATCAACGCCTAACTGCTCAACAATAATTTCTTTTACTCTCGCTTCTGTATCTGCCATTTTACTGCCCCCTTTTTCTTGTTTTCAACTTCTTATTTTTATTAGGCAGGCTTTCGCCGCCGTTTTTATTACATGTACATTCCGCCGTTTACCGAAAGAACGTGTCCCGTTATATATGACGAATCGTCGCTTGCAAAAAATAAAGCCGCTTTTGCTACGTCCGAAGCTTCGCCGAGTTTTTTAAGCGGTATCATGTCTGCCATCGCTTTTTTGGCTTCGTCGCTTAAAGCTTCGGTCATTGCAGTGCGTATAAATCCCGGGGCTATCGCGTTTACAAGAATATTTCTTGAAGCAAACTCTTTTGCACAAGTTTTCGTCATCGCTATCACGCCGCCTTTTGCCGCGGAATAATTTATCTGTCCCAAATTGCCCATCTGCCCTACTACCGAAGCTATATTTATGATTCTTCCTTCTCTTTGCTTAAACATAGGTTTCGATACGGCTTTAGTACAGTTGAACACGCCTTTCAAATTTACCGCTATTACCGCATCCCATTGATCTTCTGTCATTCTCAAGACGAGATTGTCTTTGGTTATGCCGGCATTGTTCACTAGTATATCTATTTTCGCAAATTTGTCAAGCGAGCTTTTTACAAGATTTTCACAATCTTCAAGTTTTGCAGCGTTTCCGGCGACAGATATTGTCTCTACCGCAAATTTCGCCTTTATTTCGTCCGCCGTTTTTTGCGACAATTCGGCGTTGATATCCGATATTACAATATTTGCGCCCTCCTGAGCAAACGTTTCGGCTATTGCTCTTCCTATTCCCTGTGCCGAACCGGTTATGACCGCCGTTTTACCTTTAAGTTTCATTTGTTTAACTCCTGTACGGTTTTTTCAAACGAAGCGCTATCTTCTATATTTAAAGCTTTTTTTGACCTGTCAATTCTTCTCAAAAGTCCCGCCAAAACTTTACCCGGCCCGACTTCTATAAATTTGTCAAATCCCGCATTTATGATATTTTGCACGCTTTCATCCCATTTGACCGCGCTTTTAATTTGTTTTATAAGCTTTCCTTTAACAGTTGACGAGTCCAGCGTTAAAGCCGCGTCGCAGTTTGTGTAAACGCCAAAATGCGCATCCGTAAAATTATATTTTTCAAGTTCTTCTCCCATCATATCCGCTGCCGAAGACATAAGCGAAGAATGAAAAGGCCCTGAAACGTTTAAAATAACGCATTTCAATGCGCCGGCTGCACCGGCAAGTTCAACGGCTTTATTTACAGCAGATGAGGCTCCGGCAATGACTATCTGCCCGGGTGAATTGAAGTTGACCGCTTCACAGACGCCTTCGCTTGAAGCCTGTTTGCATATATCTTCTACGGCAGTCTTTTCCATTCCCATAATTGCGGCCATAGTTCCGGGGTTTGATTCGGAAGCTTTTTGTATGTATTCCCCTCTGGCTTTAACCATATTCAACCCGTCTTTAAAACTAAAAAAACCTGCGGCGCACAAAGCCGAGTATTCGCCGAGGGAATGTCCGGCGGCAACAAATTCATGTTTTGAAAAGTCCATATTTTCTTTTAAAACTTCAAAAGCAGCCATACTTATGGTAAAAATCGCAGGCTGGGTA
>JAISDI010000226.1 GCA_031264895.1 Endomicrobium sp.
AATCGCTTGGCGTTAACCAACAAATGTAACCACCCCAATAGTCGTTATTGAATGTAGAGGGAGTATTTCCTGTAATTATCTCGCCAAAATCTTCAACTTTTACTTCTTTGAAATTTACCATGCAAATCCCATTTCTTCTAAATGCTTTTTTACTTTTGATTCGCAATCATCAGCGATAGTTTCAAGGTCTGTCAAGGTATTTTCATAGCGTTCGGCAATTTCTATGATACGCTCTGTTATACGTTGACTTACCGTTTTGTATAAATTATAGATGCCTTCATAAATCTGTGCATGCCATTTACGGTTAATAAGCAGCTCTTTAATTTGTTTTGCGGTTAAATCTGCATATTTTGTCTTTACTTTGTCGTCTAACTGCCGAGCAAGGATTTTTACAAGTTTTTCATTTTCGCAAAGAATATTTGCTCTTTCTAAATATTTTGTCCAAACAATAAAATCTTCCGTATCAGTTTCTTTGTTTTTCTCCACTTGTTTAATGACACTTTCAACTTCACTTTTAATTATTTCGCCTTTTGGATTAAGAAAATCTTTGAAAGCGCCGTCATTATATCCGTGTTCTTCTAACATGTCGTCTATTTTGCTTTTTTCTTCGTCAATAAATCTTTGCGCGTCGTCAACTGCAAGCTTTTCTTCGGCAAAAAATTCTTTTATAATCAGTTCTTTAGGGATAATTTTCCCGTCCCAGCCGTTTTCTTTTATTGCCGCCGAGCTGCCTTTTTTCTTTGTTTCTTTATAAAAAATTTCAAATTCTCTCCCTATCTTATAGCCGTCTTTTGTTACAAGATAGACATCGTCGGCCATTACAGTCTGCCAATATGAAAGGAGAACTTCGTAGACATCGTATTTGCCAATGAGTTTAACATCTGCAAATTCGGCGGTAATTTCTTCCGATATTTCTATAATTAATTTTTTAAAGTCGGTTTTATCTTTTAGGTTAAACAGAATTTTATCGGCGGTTTTTTTCCATTTTGTATATGCCGTTTCCACTTTATTACCATAATTTTTAAAAGCCCTATTATCGTAAACGGCATCGCGCAGCTTATTTTTTTCAATATTGAGTTTATAGTAGTTTTTAGCGGATGCAATAAAAAGTTTTTCTTTTAACCCTTTAAATTCGTTCCAATACTTTCCAAGTCCGTCAATGTCGGCGGTGGGAATGCCGCCGTTAAGGTGGGCGTTTATATCATGCAAATCTTCTTTTGTTCCAGCATCTATATAGCGAGAAATATTGAGGTTGTAATCATTTTTATTTTTGATTTCATCGTAATAAACTATACGCGAATAGCCCTTTTCCTCAATTCTGCCGTTAAAAACGTTTACAATTTTATAAATATCGCGTTCACGTAAACGGTTTTTATTGCCGTCCTTAATATAATCGCGGCTTGCGTCAATCATAAAAATATCTTTTCTTGTATTTTTCCCTTCTTTATCAAGCACAATAATACAAGCGGGAATGCCTGTGCCATAAAAGAGGTTTGGCGGAAGTCCGATAATTCCTTTTATTATACCGTTATCTATTATATTTTTACGGATAATTCCTTCGGAATTTCCGCGAAACAGTACTCCGTGCGGTAAAATTACAGCGGCTTTTCCCTTATCTTTCATAGATTTTATAATGTGCAGAAGCCAAGCATAATCGCCGTTTTTTTCAGGCGGTAGCGCTTCGTACCCGTCAAACCTTCCGTATTCATGTCCGGCTAAACCGTTTACCCAGTTTTTTAAAGAAAACGGCGGATTTGCCACAATATAATCAAAACGTTTCAGTTCATTAGCGTCATTCTTTTCAAAATATTGAGGAGCGGAAAACGTATTGTCAGCCCTAATATCGCCGTCCGCGCGGTTATGTAAAACAAAATTCATCTTGGCAAGCCCTGCGGTAGTAGTTTCTTTTTCTTGCCCGTATATTGAAATTACGCAGGGCGCATCGTCCGCCGCTTTTATAAGCAATGAACCGGAACCGCAAGCGGGGTCATAAACGGTTTGATCTTTTTTTGCTTTGTTTACGCCGACAATTTTTGCCAAAATTCTTGATACTTCGGCGGGAGTATAAAACTGTCCTTTGCTTTTTCCGCTTTCAGTCGCAAAGTTTCGCATTAAGTATTCATAAGCGTCGCCGAGAATATCGTCGCCGTTTGCGCGGTTGTTTTTGAAGTCAAGTTCAGGACGTTGAAATATGGCGACAATTTTTGTGAGTTTCTCTACTTTTTCACGTCCTTTGCCAAGTTTTGCGTCGTCGTTAAAATGAGCGTTATCTATAATACCTTGCAGTTTATTTTCTTCGGCAAGATTTGCAATAATCTTGTCAATGCCTTCGCCGATGTCTTTATTTCCTTTTAAAGCGGCAATATCGTCAAAGCTTCCGCATTTTTCGGGGATTACAATATCGGCAAATTTTCCTTTGCCTTTGAACTTGTCACTTACATACTTAACAAACAAAAGCGTAAGTATATAATCTTTGTACTGAGAGGCATCCATCCACCGCGCAGTTCGTCGCAGCTTGCCCATAGAGAACTGTATATTTCGCTTTTCTTTATAGCCATAATATGATAACGCTCTTTATAAAAGATTTTGTATTGTAAATGATTATATCAATTTTAAATATACTTAACCAATTTTTATGCTAGAGATGAAATTAATAATTTAGTATCTCTAAAAACCATCTTCGTCAATTTTAACTATACTGATTTCACTTCTTTTTTCTTTTGCGGTTTTCACAATTATTAAAAAGTTTACCTCTTTGGGCAAAATAGTAATGACAACCATCTCGGCTTTTATCACCATGCAGGTAATTTACCTGTTTCTCGGAAAATAGCGCTCCAGCGGCAAGTTATAAAGATAACTACAACGGAAGTCCACAGCTCGAAATAATAAAGAACATTTGAGTTATCCTATAATTTTAAGAATTGTAATCCTAAAAATTTGAGGTTTTTAATAGAATATTTACAGTAAAATTTATACAAACTTTTAAAAGAACCTTCCGATACGCGTCCTTTGATTTATTTGAACGAGATACGTCAATGCGGAAAATCAATCAATATTAGTTCAAATGTTTAAAAAAAGTTATTATGCCAGCTTTGACAAACCGTTTAAATTAACTTCCGCAAAAAACAATACCGAACAGTTCATAAACAATTTACCCTCAGATAAATTAGATATTATAGACGAAGTGCAACTCGCGAAAGGAAATTTTTCTTATTTGAAAATATAAGTCGACAAAAACAGAAAAAACGACAAATCGGATGGATTGTATCTGCCCGATGGGCGAAAAAATCTGGGCTGTCCCAATATGCTATTTGTGAAAGTAGAGTGTTTCTCAGATTAAAATAAGGATTTGGCGCGGAATGTGAGTGCCAAATCCTTATTTTTTAGTGAAAGCTGTAGAGCAAACGATGAAATAAATTATATTGAAATTTTTGAAAAACAAAAACGTTTTACTGCATGGACATAATATTTTATATTTCGTTAGCGGCGGCGATGGTTGGTTTTTCTCTTTTTTTGTGTCTTGTGAAAAGTTTGTCGGATGCTTTGCCGAAATATCCTTTTTCTATAAGGAAAGATAAGACGGCGCAAAAAATAAAAGAGAAAAATATTAATGAATAAACCGAATCTTTTAAGCCGTTTCCTTCCGGAAGCATTTGTGCGGCGGTGGATGCAAGCACTGCGCTTACAAGCCCGCAAGGACACATTGCAAGAGCTATGCCCGCGTCGGTTCTGTCAATGTCTTTTGAAAGAATATAATTTGTTATGGGAATTCTCGATAAGGCTTTTACTATCATAAATACAAGTCCCAAAAAAATGAATCCTGCGTTTGAAAAGCGCATTGATATTCCCATATATACAAAAAATAAAGTTTTAAGAATGTATTCTATTTCTACAAAAAAACTTTTTTCTTCAACTTTAAGCGACCATGTTTCTATATAAAACGATTTCCCTCTGAATTTGTTCAATACTCTTATGTTGCCGATTGTAAGCCCAAACATTAATACGCCTATGGCTCCTTCGGAATTTAGCAGTCCGCACAGGCTGTACACAAGAAGCACAAAAGCAAAAGAAAAAGAGTTTGCGTTTTCCAGCTGTCTTACTTTGTTTAATATCAATGACAAAAAAATGCCGGCAAAAATGCCAGTTACCGAAGCCGTAAGAAAAGAGTAAATCATTTTTCCAAAAACCGCCGCAGCGCTAAAGCTTGCCTGCTGGGACATATTCAAAAGAGCAAGCACCAGCACAACATTTATTATGCTGCTTATGCTTCCCTCTATGATTAAAATCGTTTTCATCTTAGGGGATATATTGAGTTTTGAAAGCAGCGGCGCAACAACTACAAGAGAGTTGTCCGCAATTATGTTTCCGAGAAGAATTGCAAATACGGTATTTAACCCTAAAGCGAATTTCGATATGAAAAATGTCAGACCAATAACGGCGGCAATTGCCGCGACCGTAAAGCCCGTACCCATGCCTATACATTCGCGCAGAGAAGAAAAACGCAAAGCCGTCCCTGAACGAAACATTATTATTATGAGAACAAGTTCCGTAAAAACTCTGTCCAGTTTGCCGAAATGTTCCGGGCTGATAAAATTGAATACGGGACCGGCCAAAAGCCCGATAATCATCAACGGAAGAGCGTCCGGAACTCTCGTTTTTTCGAAAGCCGCCGAAAAAACCTGCCCGAGAATCAGAACCAGCGCTATAAAGAAAATAGACGCGACTATGCTTGAAACCATAGTTATGAATAATACTACTTTTTTATTGCCGTGTAAAACGGCAACAATCCCCGATAAAGATGCTCGGGGACAAACTAGAGGAATCATCTTTGTCGTCACCCTGCAAACAAAGTTTGTCAGGGTCTGGCCTTTGCAGGCGGCAGAAGATAATGACAACTGCAACAGCAGATTCCGAAACAAGTTCGGAATGACGGCATGGGTGGCAGAAAATTCAAGTGGGTTGATGACAACAAAGGGAAAAAAGTATGTTTTTTAACGGCAACGTGGATACCGACTGGAGTTTACCCCAGCCGCAGCGCGACAACTAAGGAGCGCATGTCTTGCGGCGGGCGCGAGACGTGAGCGCCCTATCCTTTATTTTCTACGGGGTCGGTATGACAAAAAAACATAGATTTTCATGCGTTTGTCCTGCTAACGGCAAAATCAATTCTGGGATTCTTTTATTAGTTTTTTAGGAAGCCATTTTAGGAGAGAAGCGGCAAGAGCCTGCGCGTCCATGGGTTTTGATAAAAATCCGTTAAACCCTTTTGATAAAAACATGCTCTCCGCTCCGCTGACGGCATTTGCCGTAAGCGCGACAACAGGAAGAGTTTCGTATTTGTTTCCGAGTTCGCGTATTTTTTGGGTCGCTTCAACGCCGTCCATTTCCGGCATCATATGATCCATTAACACTAAATCGTAATTTTTGTTTTTTACCATATCTAAAGCTTCTTTGCCGTTTAACGCCGTGTCCGGAACTATGCCGTAGCCTTTAAGCATTGCTTTTGCAACCATAAGATTGATTTCTATATCGTCGACAAGCAGAATTTTAGCGTCGGGCGCGACAAATTTATAAACTATCGGCTGTTCTCTTTTTATGTCCGATTCCGTTCCGAAAGGAAGATGTACCCTGAGCGAAAAACAAGAACCTACGCCGTATTCGCTTTTAACATTTACCGAACCGCGCATAAGTTCGACGAGACTTTTCGTGATTGCAAGACCCAGCCCCGTACCTACGGCTTTTTTATTCTTTACTTTATCAAACTGCTCAAAAGCTTTAAAAAGGCGCGGCATGTCTTCTTTTTTTATGCCTATGCCCGTATCTTCAACGTCAAAACATATATCCTGCGTTTTTGCGCACAATGCAGCCGAAAAAATTACGCGGCCTTCGTTTGTATATTTAAACGAATTGTTAAGCAGGTTTGTAAGTATCTGCGTAATCCTTTTTTCGTCGCCCAAAACAACTTCCGGAAGATCATCGCCAAAACGGCATACAAACTCAAGATTTTTTTGCGCGAACATAACGTGAAAAAGAGATTCAACGCGGTTTAACAGCTGGCTCAAATTAAAATATTCGTTTACCAGTTCAAACTTTCCGGCTTCGATTTTCGAAAAATCAAGAATATCGTTTATAAGAGTTAAAAGCATATGCGACGAGTTTTGAATATGCCTCATATGCTCCTGCTGTTTATCGTCCAAATTTGTGTTTTTCATTATGTCGGCAATGCCTATAATGGCGTTTAGCGGCGTGCGTATTTCGTGCGATACCGTCGCAAGAAAATCAGACTTTGCGCTGTTTGCGTGTTCGGCCTGCGCTTTTGCATTTAACAATTGCGTTAAATCGTGAAACAATGCCAGCGATCCGCTCGGCTCTCCGTCTTCGTTTCTCATGGAAGCAAGCTGTATCGAATAATTACGCGGTTTCCCGCAGCCGCAGAAATCAACTACGGCGTCTATTTTGACAACCCGCTTTTCTTTTTCCGTAAGCTTAAACGCGTTCTCCAGCTTTTTTATAAATTCTTCGCCGGCAAAACGGGAAAAAATTTCCCGATACGTTCTTCCGTTAATCAATCCGAAATTGGGGATGTCCGCATCTTTTAAAAAAGCGTTTGTGCAGTAAGCAAATCTTCCGTATTGGTCAAAAAGCATTATAACGTCGGGAGCGTTTGAAAGAAGAAGCTGAAGGTACTTTTCCTGTTTAGATTTATTTGCGGCAATTACGGCTCTTATATTTGACTGGGCGCCCGTAATAAGTTTGTTGCGGTCAAGAATGATCTGCATGTTCGACAGCTTTAGGCTAAGCCTTTTGTTTTCGGCTTGCAAAACTTCCAGCTCTTTTATATCTTCAGACATTGTATATCTCCGGTTAAGAGGCTTTTTACAGCAGACATGTTATGATAGTGTCATTGTGGAAACGGTTTACGAATTTGCCTTCCTCATTATAAACCGGACAAATTTCTCCTCCGGAATAGCTCATAAAATAAGGAATTTTTCCTTTTATTGTTTTTTCCGCTTCTTCCATTTCCGCAAACACGTCAAAACCCAGCACGAGATTTCGCACCAAACAGGAAAAAATTAGCAGCCCGTCGCGGTTTTTTTGTTCAAGAATTTTGTCTATGGTTTCTTTAGTCGTAGAAATTACGTCGTCGTGATCTATGTAGCCTATTCCCAAAGTGGCGTTTAAGGGCATCACGCCGCCGCATACGGCATATCCTTCGGGCGTTATTGCAAAAATGGCTCTGGTAACGGTTCTTGTGCCGTCATTGAAATCGATAATAAACGGTATGGCGTTAAGCCCTTCGATTTTTCCGTTTGGGGCAAGCCCTATGGATTGTAAATATTTCATAACCGACATATCATTTACACGTTTTAATATATTTCCTTCGGATTCGGTTATAATGGCTTTTTGTCCCAGTATTTTATCTTCGGAAACTGACGCTATCGAAAAAACGGGATTTATTTCTCCGTACATGAGAATTAACGAAAGCTTATTTTTCCACGATTTTCCGTCATAAATCGTAGCTGCCGTGCTGTAATCTATAGTGTGGTCAACGGCCAGCGTGCCAAATATCGGAACTCCGCCCGATAAAGAGTCAAGAGCTTCGACGATATAATCTCCGGCAAGATCGAATAAAAGAGGAGCAAACGCTAATACTAAAGACGGTTTTCCGGGAAGATCTTTAGCCGCTTTATTATATGCGTAATCAAGATCGTCTTTATAATTGTCCGGTTTTAAAGGTTCCGTCACGGCGCTCGAAAAAATAATATCGTCGCTTGTAAGCACGGCAATGCTTAGCTGCATATGCGCAAATCCTCCGGGTACACAATTGCCCAAAGTAGTCGTTCCTGCCGTTTTAAAAGGCAGTTCTTTGCATATCGCTTCGACTATACCGGCTTCTATAAAATCCGAATGACAATTTATTATGCCTATTGAGTTTTTTAAAAGATTTTTTTTAAGGTCAAGCTGTTCGAGTATTTCCGCAGCTGCGGTTTCGTGATTATCAATTTCCGAGGTGTATGCCGTCAAAGTTCTAATCATAAGTTCTCCTTGAAAAACTTTATTTGCGGCAGCAGATTACCGCTTAACAATGTGATAATTATAACTTAAAAGTGTTTATCTTTCAATTAATATGGCAAAATAAACGCATGGATATAAAAAGATAGTGCATGTTCACACAAATTACGCGGCAGACCGTAAACGTGACATGCCTTTCCAAAATAGCGCACGGTTTTATGATAACAAAAAGAAACTTTATTCAAAAATTGCTAGAATGATGACCTGTTTAAAACAAAACGGGAGAAAACAATGTTAGATATCAAATTTATCAGAGAAAATGTCAAAGAAGTCTCAAAAGCAATGGAGTCCAGAAATCAAAACATTAACTTCGACCAGCTTCTCGGTTGGGATAATGAAAGAAAAACCGTAATTACCGCAATAGAACAATTGAGGCTGAAAAGAAACAAAGAATCCGAAGAGATAGGCAAACTCAAAAGAGACGGAAAAGAACCTTCCCAAGATTTGCTTGAAGAAATAAACCGCATAAGAGACGGTATTCAAGAGCAGGAAAAACATCTGCTCATGATTGAAAGCCAGATGGAAGATTTTTTGTTGCGCGTGCCAAATATTCCCGACGAAAGTGTGCCTGTCGGAAAAAATGAAGAAAACAATAAAATAGTGCGTTTCGTCGGAGATCCTATAAGACATTCTTTTAAGTCAAAACATCACTGGGAGATCGGCGAGAAGCTCGGCATTTTGGATTTTGAAACAGCGTCAAAAATTTCCGGTTCGCGCTTTGCGGTTTTAAAAAACGAAGGCTGCGCTCTCGAGAGAGCCATTATCAGTTTTTTCCTCGATACGCATAAATCAAAAGGATATAATGAAATAATGACGCCTTATCTGGTCAATCAAGTCTCGATGAGAGGCACAGGCCAGCTTCCGAAATTTGAAGAAGACGCTTTTAAATGCACAAATGACGATTTATATCTTATCCCGACGGCGGAAGTTCCCGTGACAAACATTTATAGAGATAATGTTTTGGAAGAGGCCGAACTGCCGAAAAAATATGTTTCTTATTCGGCATGTTTCAGAAGAGAAGCCGGCTCATATGGAAAAGATACGAAAGGGCTTATAAGGAATCATCAGTTTAATAAAGTAGAAATAGTGAAATTCGTAAAACCCGAAAACTCAATGGACGAACTTGAATCGCTTGTGCTTGACGCCGGAAACGTTTTGGAACTGCTCGGTCTTCCTTACAGAGTTTCGCTTTTATGCACTGGTGATACGGGGTTTGCATCGTCAAAAACTTATGATTTGGAAGTGTGGCTTGCCGGCAGCGGCGAATACAGGGAAATTTCTTCCTGTTCAAACTTTAAAGATTTTCAGGCGAGAAGAATGAATATAAAGGTGAAATATAAAGAAGGCAAGAAAAGAGATTTTCTGCACACTTTAAACGGTTCGGGAGTTGCGGTAGGAAGGACTTTTGCCGCTATTATTGAAAATTTTCAGCAGGAAGACGGGTCGGTAGTGATCCCCGAAGTATTAAGAAAATATACTGGTTTCGACGTCATAAAACCCAAATAATTTTTTTTCATCGCACAAAATAAAAAAGCCGCTTCTTTGGAAGCGGCTTTTTTATGTAAACTGAATGCTTTTATTTCTTCTTCTTGGGAGCAGCTTTCTTTACGGTTTTTTTCGCTACAACTTTTTTCTTGGGTGCCGCTGCTTTTTTTGCCACAACTTTTTTCTTCGGCGCTGCTTTCTTCGCTTTGCATCCGCAAGCCATTGTTCGGCTCCTTTTGCCTATCGGCATTTTTTCTCCGCCTTAGCGGGAACTTCATATGCGTATTATATAAATGAAAATTATAAATTGCAATAGTTTTATTTTAAATCATCGGGAATTTCTCTGGGCGGAAGTTTAATTCCTATCAATTCGAATGCGCCGGAAATTATCGCTCCGATAAAATAAATCACCCATACATAAGTATAATAAGAACCGAAAACTACAGCCGCTCCCGCGACGAGAAACGAGCCGGCCAGTATCACAAGGCTTGTTTCAAGGTATCTCCATTTTTTCGGCATCAAATTATAAATATGAGCAAGCTGGTAATGATGTCTTCTGTGTTTTACGTATGCCGCAGCAAGCAGCAAAAAACCTACAGGAGAAACGAATTGGCATATTAAATGTATGATCACAAGCTGCATTACCGGCGCGCCCGACGCGAACCATACCGGATCGTACATGTTGATCATGCCCCACGAATAAATTATTTTAGAATCCGTCGCAGCAATGCTGTTGACGAGCACAAAAATAATTCCCATTAACGCGCCTATTACGTAAGCCGCAAACGTCGACGATTTCGGCGCGCCGCTGGGCGTTGGCACCCAGTGGAAAATCGCGACAAGTATTGACGGCGCTATTACCGCCATTAAAAAAAACTGTCTTGCGGAATTTATTATCATAGGCCACGGATGCGGCCCGATGACGTTTTGCAGCGGACGCGTTATAAAATAAATACCGAACATTATAAACGCAAGTTCAAGTTTTTTAAACCCTATCTCGCCGAACATTATCGAACGCAGCTTGCCCGTTCTTTTTACTTCAAAAGCCATAAAAAAATATAAAACACCGGTTATGACGGGCAAAAATGCAGTTATTGCAAAGTCTATATTCATTTTTTCTCCACAAATACTTGGGTCTCTCTAAAAACCTTAAAGCACATCCTTGCCGCGCCTTTCGAGGCATTTCAGCGTCAGAAAATTTGTCCGTCCTTGCTCTTAGGACGCCCTGCTTTTTCTTCCTTGAACTGCCTCAAAATTCACGGCAATTATATACTTTAGGGTTTTTAGAGAAACCCAATCGTATATCAAAATTTTTCATTCTTATCTTATTGTCTTTAAGCCGCGACGCTTCGGTTACAAAAAATACCGGGTGCTGCCCGCCGGAATTGTCAGTCGTTTCACAGTGAACGGTATCTTTTAACATTATAAAAAAACTTAAAGCCGGATTATTAAATTCTAATTCAATTGCCGCAAAATCTTTTGCCGACAGAGCGTTGTTTTCTGCTTTTTTAAAAAAATCTTTTTTCTTCAAATAAGAAATAACAAGATATAATTTTTTGAATTTTAAATTCAAAGGATTTATAAGCAAAAACTCTTCATTGTCGTCATGGAAACTTAATTTTATATCTTCAGTTCTTTTGCCGACGCTCATGAACGTATGCGAACCGTTCTTTGAGCGCGAAGTATAAAATCTTTCTACGGCGCCGGTTTTTGTTCTCGTTTCGATTGTCTTTTTAAGAGGGCGTATAAGTCTGATAAGTTTTTTCTTTTCAAGTTTTAGAAATAAAGACAGGGAAGCTTTTTCGGGTTTTAATAAAATTTCTTTTTTCATTTTCGGTTTGCAAAAGCTTTAAGAGTGTTTTCCAAAAGCATCGTTATCGTCATCGGGCCTACTCCGCCGGGAACGGGAGTTATCGTTATATCCATTTCTTTGACGCCGTCGAAATCTACGTCGCCGCAAAGCCCTTCCGGCGTTCTGTTTATTCCGACGTCAATGACGCATGAGCCGTCTTTAATGAAATCTTTGTCGACGAATTTCGGTTTTCCTATTGCCGCAACTACAATATCGGCATTTTTGCAAATCTCTTTTAAATTTTTTGTCTTTGAATGCGCCATTATAACAGTCGCATTATTTGCCAGAAGCAGCATCGATAAAGGTTTGCCAACAAGGTTTGACCGTCCTATCACGACAGCCGTTTTACCTTCGATCTGAATGCCGGTTTCGCGCAGCAAATATATTACTCCCAGCGGCGTACACGATACGAGAATATTTTTCTCTGTTATTTCTTTCCAGCTTTTCGACAGATTTAACAGACCTGCATTAAAAGGATGAAGCCCGTCAACGTCTTTAAGAGGGCTTATCGCGTTTATACATTCCTGCGCGTCCTGATTGTCCGGAAGAGGAAGCTGCAACAATATGCCGTCAATATCGGCATTATCATTAAGTTCTTTTATTTTTTTTATAATTTCTTCTTTTGAAGAGTTTTTCGGCATTGTGCAATGTTCGGAACATATGCCCGCATCAGTACAAGCTTTAATTTTTGATTTAATGTAAACCTGACTTGCCGGATCGTCTCCCACAAGTATCGTTGCCAATCCGGGCGTTTTGCCGGTTTCTTTTTTTAAGAGTCCGACTTTTTGTTTGATTTCAAGTCTTTTTTCGTTAGATATTTTTTTTCCGTCGATTAAATTCATAATATCCTCAATATAAGTTGAAATATTTTAAAAGATAAGCGTTAAAATCAGCCAAATTTTTTAAATTGGGTTCGCAGTATTTCGCTCCGTAAAGATTGCCAAACCCGCCCAGCGACGAATGTAAAACTTCCGTCAGTACGCGGTACTGTTTTCCTTCCGGAGAAACAAAATGTATCAAAAGTTTTTCTCCCGAACGAAAATCTTCTTTGCTTTCGATCGCCACTCCGCCTCTGCTGATATTGACAAGCAGACACGTACACAACTCTTTACTGCCGTCGGAGTTATAACAGTCGACATTCATTGCGGTAAAACGCCGTATATGGCTTCTTTTTTCCTGCATATTAACTCCTCATTATTTTATTTTTATATGATTAAAAAAATACGCGGTTTACAAACAAAACTTTTGTTCCCATATTATACGGACAAACAATACGCCCTGCGGCATTTATGTTTTTTTCGGATTTTCTTAGGATTCTTACTCTGAAACCGGCTTTTTTTACATATTGCCTGTTGAAGCGGAATAGATACGTAAAAAACCTTTTATAATTCAACGCCGTGTTAGGATATAAAATTATATAAACTCCTAACATAAAATGCAATTGTGGCAAAATAAGTCGAAAAGCGAAATTTTTCCTTAAAATAACGCTTAATTTTTCATTCTTGCAAGGCATTCGCTTATTTGTTATAATTCTTTACACATTTTAAAATGGAAGGGTCGCATAGCTGGTCTAGTGCGGTGGTTTGCTAAACCGCTGTACGGATGAAAGTCCGTACCGAGGGTTCGAATCCCTCCCCTTCCGTTCGCCAGTCGCTCTCGTCGAGAAAATGTCAATTTTGGCAAATTTGTCGTCGGGAGTTTTTCTTTTCCGGACTTATAGACTGCCGGTTCCGCCCTAAATCCGCCAAATAAGCCCAAAACAAATTTTATGTTCTCTACCGCCAAGCGAAAGAGTTCGGAGTTGAAATCGGATGTCATGGCGAATTTAAGATATCAGGTTAAAATAATGTTCCCTGTGGGTCTTCTGCAGTCTTATTTGGATGGAAAGTGCCGATTATAATGAAAGGATTTCTTGCAGTGTTATGATGTTCTTTTGTTGTCCCTAAAAAGAAGTACAAATCTTTTTTATGGGCAAAGTCGTCAAGATACTTTTCTTTGACTTTTTGACAGGCCAATTCTGGGGTATCTTTGTATTTTAAAAACAATGCTCCAATTTCCCAGTCTGTAATGGACAGTTTAGATTCCTTGCCTTCATCGTCTTCAAAAACATACTTAAATTTAAAAGGTAATTTTTCTATACGTTTGAAATCGTTTGGCATGAAGAATTCGAGTTGTTTGTTTTCTTCTACACTCCAAGTCGCATCCTGTTTTTCAATTAAGAAATCTGTTATTTTTGTAGGTTTGAATAAAGCTAAAGAAGTATATTTGGGCTTTTTGGAATCAGCTATTAACTCCTTCATATTGGTGTAAAGTTTTATATTGTTTAATATATCTTTTCTTGCTTTCCAATTGCTTTCAGTTCCAATGTGTCCAATCCTTTTACATTCACCAATTGGCTTGTAGCTTTCTTTTCTAAAATCTGAAGTATTTCTTTCTACTATGATTTCAACCCAATCGTATTTATTATATTGTTTGTCATAAGAAAGTTTTCTGAATTCTATCGGATATAATCTAATCCATTTGCCATCTTCTGTGATCCCTGCTGTGCAGACAAGTTCATCATACTTTTTGGAAGGGGTGGGATAGGTTTTAACGGTTATAAGGACTTTTTTTGTTTCTTTCACTTATAAATGTTCCATTTTAAATTCGTTGGGATATAAATGGCTCATGTAGTTTACTACTCTGTATCTATGGCAGTAGTTTTTATCAGCTTCAAAACAAGTAAGCGCAATTCTTTTATCTTGCATTAAAACATCATAAACCTTTTCTATACTTTTAACATTTTGCTTTAAAGTGGTATCTTCATATTTTGCAAATAATATTTGATAATCCTCAAAAGAGTTTAAAGATTGCCTCTTATCGGACTCTATGCCAAGTTCCGGAATATGGATATATTTAATACCTAAATCATTAGTTCTTTTTGACAAAAAGCTTTTAGAAAATCCATATTTCATACTTAGGGGATTTTTTCTTACATCAACAAGAGTTGTTATATTATTTTGTATTAATAGATTCAGGTAGGCTTCTAGGCTTTTGCCTTCATAGCCTATATCAAATAAGGTTATGCTGTTGTCATCAGAAATAGTGGCTTTAATCGCATTTTTTGTCTCAGATGTTATTAAATCCTGCCTTCTGCTATTTTTGGCAGAATACGGGTATTTTGCATAGGTTAGTTTCATTAAATCATCAGCAGTTTTGTCTTTAAATTGCCTATACAAGCTATTTATTGCTTCACTGTCATTTTCAGTTATTTTGTGAGCTTGCGCATCAAATTGCCGCAATAAAAAATACTTGTCGTCTTCAAACACAATATCTTCTTTTTTAAGACCATTCATATCGGAATACGCAGTAAAAGAAAATGCTCCGTAATGATACGGAACAAATTCATATGGTTGACTTTTTTCACTGGATGCGCAAAAGAGAAGTAGTAGTTTGGTAAAAGAAATCTTATCTAACCTGCCGCCAAAAGCATGTAGCAAATTTAATAATATCTTTTTTCTGTAGAACATACGCATATATTACAATATTTTAACGCATTAGAGTAGCGATTTTTGCCCTATCTGCCAATCTAAAAGAATTTGCTAAAATAAGGTCAATCTACTAAAAAGGGCGATTGAAAAATGAAAGCATTATTTGAAGAAAATTCATATGGGAGTGAACTGCTTAATAAGTATGAAAATAAAGAATTGAGTGATGCCCAATTCTTAAAAGCGTTTGGGCAATCAGATATTTTTTATTCTACGCCATTTGGAGATACTGTTGGCGGACAACAAGCGTTATTTCTTGTCAGAAAATCTGATGGACCTCTGTATCATCCTGTTTTTACATCATTAGAAAACGCAAAAACATATTTTAATAAAGCTGGGAGAGCAGGCTTTCTAATAATGTCAAAAACTTTTCTCGACTTTGTAAAAGATACATTAAACATATATGAAAATGCTCCAGAAAAGGTAGGAGTTATAATAGAACCCGGGGTTTTTGGAATTACTTTGGATCCAGAAGTTTTGGATGCGGTAATAAAGATGATGCAATCATAAGAAGTGAGTCTTAAAATATGATTGTATAGGTCAAATTTTATGAATATAAACGGCTGGGACTATAATTTTAAATCTTTACCTTATTGGGATAACAGGGAAAAATTTCCATATGTTTATGATCTTTTGTTTGAGAACGAACAGGCGGATATCGCTTTTCTTATTTATTCTATTACTGAAGTTACTATGTGTTATTATGTAGGTTTTTTGGCCATATTTAAAAATAAGGAAAAGCCAGAATTATTATTGAATGCCACAAAGGGTGGTTTTTTAAATGAAAAAGTAATATTTAGTATAGAAAACAGGTTTGCATTTGTGAAGTCTGCTATATACATCAAAAAGGGTTGGCCAATCTTTATATTTGATTTACTGAATAGGCAATTTGCATGTTTGAAAATAATTCCAAATAGCAAAAACGATCTTATGGGAAGAATAAATGAAACTAAAATTGAAATTGATAAATTGAAGTGGATGCCATTTGAAAGACTTGATAGTTTTTGTTCTGAACTTCGCGATAAATAACGGCAATTTATATAATATTTTAAGTTATCACGTAATATATAGGA
>JAISDI010000176.1 GCA_031264895.1 Endomicrobium sp.
GAAAAAAATAAAAAAGTTATGCCCTTTGAAACAATTGAAACAATAAATAAAGAGATTATTTTTGACGTAATATCAGTTTATGCAAAACGATTGTCAGAAACGCCGGAAGACTTGACTGCATTGACAAAACTGGCATATTCTTATGCGGCGCTGGGAGAGAAAAGCCGCGAATCTCTTACATGGAAAAGAATATTGGCTTTGGACTCGGAAAATGAAACGGCGCGAAAAAAACTTAACTATAAATAACGAAACAAAATTATTCGCCATTTTGGGTTATCCGATAAAACACTCTTTTTCTCCGCTGATGCAAAATGCGTGGTTTAAAAAAGAAAATTTAAATTGCGCGTACATGTCTTTTGAAACGGAACCGAAAAAGTTAAAAAAAACAATCGAAGCAGTGAAAGTTTTGGGGTTTTGCGGCATCAATATAACGATCCCGCATAAAACGTCCATAATGAAGTTTTTGGATCATACGGACAAAGCTTCAAAGTTTATAGGAAGCGTAAATACTATAGTCATAAAGAATGGCAGACTCTGCGGATATAATACGGATCATTTAGGTTTTAGCGCGGATTTGATCTCAAAAAATGTAAAAATAAAAGAAAAAACCGTTTTTATTTTCGGCGCCGGAGGCGCAGCCAGAGCGGTAATATATTCGGCAAAAAGCGGCGGAGCAAAAAAAATATATTTGGCAAACAGAACGTATAAAACGGCGGCAAAACTTGCAAAAGAGTTTAAAATCGAAGCGATCCGCGCCGACGACATCCCCGAAAAGATTGCAAAGTCGGATTTGATAATAAACGCTTCTGCATGTGGCATGAAAAAAACCGATACGCTTCCTTTCAAAATAAATATTTTAAAAGAAGATGCCGTAATTTATGATTTAATATATAACAAACCGACGCCGTTTATGAAAGCCGCAAAAGAACATAAAATCAAGTTTTATACCGGCGAAGGAATGCTGATAAATCAAGGCGCTTGCGGATTTAAGATCTGGACGGGAATATACCCGGACGTTAAAAGCGCGATAAAGCTGTTGAATAAATTTATGAGGTGATCATGTTAATTTGGATTGTAAGAATCGTTATTATTTTGGCAGGGCCGCTTATTGCGTATTTTCAAGTAGAACCGACATTACAAAGCGCTTTCATAGGGTTTGCAATTTCAGCAGTGATCGTAGTTTTGGAATTCTTTTTCCAGAAAACTCCTTTAGATACTTTGGTAATCGCCATTATCGGTATTGTTATGGGGTTTGTCGCGGCAAAAATTCTTGTTTACCTGGTCGGCTCGCTGGAAAATGCGAGAATAGACGTATTTTTTGAAAAGTACTCTATTCTTCTTCAAGTAGTATTTTCTTATTTCGGCATGGTTATCGCCGTCAAGAAAAAAGACGAGCTTGACCTTTTAGACAAAGATATTCTCAAAATTTCAAAAACCAGCAAATCGCTTGAGCCTATACTTCTGGACACAAGCGCAATTATCGACGGAAGAATTTCTGACATAGTAGAAACAAAATTTTTGCTTGCTACGCTTGTCATACCTAAATTCGTTTTAGAAGAACTGCAAAAACTTGCGGACTCTAACGACGCAATAAAAAGAAACCGCACAAAAAGAGGTCTGGATATAGTCGCCAAGCTGCAAAAATCCGAAGCGATACTTACTAAAATTTATGATAAGGATTATAAAAATCTCGAAGGGACGGATTCAAAACTTACCGAACTTGCAAAAGAGTTAAACGCAAAAATTATAACCACAGATTTCAATTTAAACAAAATGGCCGCAATACAGGGTATCACCGTTTTGAACATAAATGATTTATGTAATGCGCTTACCCCGATTTTTCTTCCGGGAGAAAGCGTCATGATATTTTTGGTAAAAGAAGGAAAAGAACCGAACCAGGCCATAGGATATCTTGACGACGGCACGATGGTTGTCGCCGAAGACGGAAGGCGGTATGTCGGCAAAAAAATAGAACTCAACGTTACTTCGATAATACAAACTTCTTCGGGCAGAATGGTTTTCGGAAAAGTCTCGGAAAACAATGAACATCTCCCCCAGCCTAACAACCGCAAAAACGGAAACGGCAGACATTAATGAAAGCCGCGGCAATAATAGTTGCCGGAGGAAGCGGAAAAAGATTTGGCTCGCAAACTCCGAAACAGTTTTTAACGCTCTGCGGCAAACCCGTTTTTATGTGGAGCATCGAAACATTTTCTTCGCTGAAAATTTTCAAACAAATAATTTTGGTAGTTCCAAAAAGCAGCGCGGAATATTTTTTAAAAAAATATAAAAACCGCATGTTTACCGTTACAGCCGGAGGAAAAGAAAGATTTGATTCCGTAAAAAACGGGCTGGCTCTTTTAAACGAAAATATCGATTTTACCGCAATTCACGACGCTGCAAGACCTCTCATAAACAAAAACGACATATTATCAGTATTAAACGCGGCAAAAAAAACCGGCGCCGCAATAGCCGCCGAAAAAACCAAAGACACAATAAAAATAGCGGAAAACGGTTTTGTCAAAAGTACGCCGGACAGAAATCTTTTGTGGAACGTGCAAACGCCTCAAATTTTCAAAACAAACATATTAAAAAAAATATATTCCGGCAAAATCCCAAAAAACATAACCGACGATTCAATGCTGGCAGAACAATACGGTTTTAAAGTAGCAATAACCGAAACCAAATCCCCAAATTTAAAAATAACCGACAAACAAGATTTTGTGTTGGCTAAACAAATATTATCGTCGCAATCCCCGATCTGAAAAACCTGCAATCATCAGTCAAAATTCAATTTTCTGTATTCCGAAAAAATACCATAGGTAAAAACCACTTCATCTATTCGCGCATGGGAAATATAGCAAAACAGCTTAACGTTGTCTCTTTTCTAAAACTTCGTGAATTCCCAATGTGGAGAATCGGAAACTCCTCTTTTCTTAAACCCAGATATTCCATTAGAACTTCCTAAGAACCATCTTTTTTCCTTGCCGCCATCCCCGAGTGTCTTTTGTCTTTGTCAGGGAACCACTTTCGTCATAAAATAAAAACTTCTTTAGTAAAAGTGGATGCCCGATTACGAACTTCGGGCATGACGAACAGTATTTTAGAAATACCTATTTGTTACCTTTCATTCTTATGCTTTTTTTGACCTTTTTTTATTTTGCATAACTCATTGTGTTTTCAATCTATTATTCTTCATTATTTCTAATGGGTTCCATTAGACAACTTTAGCTCTAATGTAATATCTGGGTTAAACCCGAAGATCCCCCGATTCCAAAAAATCGGAAATACCCATTTTCAAAAAATCAGAAATTTCCCCTTTTTTTTAAAGGGGGTGGACGCGGAGCGGACGGAGGATTTAGCCAAAGGATCTGACGGGGGATTCCGCAAGAGTATCAACCCCAAGAATGACTAGGTATAGCAAACAAACTAAATATTGTCCAATTATTTTTATACGTCTGTTACGACAAACGGCAACATGGTTCCCCCCCCGTATTACGACCTTACGGGGCAGGCTGCTAAGGAATTACAGCATTTAATAACATTCGGGGATTACAACAGTCCCTACACAACAGTTGTCATTGCGGCCATCCAGAGATAACGTTTAGCTGTTTTGCTATAGTACAAGTCCAATTTAGAACGGCAACGGCAAATCCCCCGTCCGCAAAAGGCGCGGCCACCCCCTTTAAAAAGTGGGAATTAACGACAAAATGGATTTCTACTTTTGTCGGACAACTTGACTGCTTTTTTCATGCGTTTGTCGTAACAGACATATGAAATAATGGGACAATGTTAAGCTGTTTTGTTATAAAATACTGTTCGTCATTCCCGAAGGTTTTTATCGGGAATCCATTTTTGCTAAAGAAGTTTTTGTTTTACGACGAATGAGTATCCCCCCGTATTACGACCTTACGGGGCAGGCTGCTAAGGAATTACAGCATTTAATAACACTCGGGGATGACGATAAAGGAAAAAAAGATGGTTTTTAGAAAGACTAATGGAATTTTTGGGTTTTTAATACTCGATTCTTTGATCTATAAATATTTGCATGGCTACGTTTTTTTTCACTTCTATTGAATAATCTTGTTTTTGGCCTACTTCTGATTTAGTGTCATTGGCTATGCCTTTTATCATTTCCGCGCCTACGCCGTCGCCAACCGCTAAAGAAGAGCCTGTCGCCGCTGCGGAAAGCAAAATTTGCGTGGGGACTTTGGCCTTTTGTTTCGTAACTTTTCCGGGAATTCCGCCCGAACCGTCCACATGGAGAGCTATCGCGCTTATGGGGATTTCCTGTCCGTTAGGAAAAACCATAGTGTTGAAAGTAATGTTTACTCTATCCACGCTTTTTTCTATGGAGCATGCACCTATTAACTTTGTACCTCTAGGTATCATTATTTTGCCGTTAAATAATGTGTCGTATTCGGTTTCGGCAATAACGGGAGAAATTGTGTTGAAAGAAAAAATAGCCGTTTTTAAGACGGCTTCAAATGAAAAGCCCGTGTGAAGAAAATAATTTGTTTTTACCGGAACAATTTTTGTCGGATAAGTATTTTCCGCGCTGAAAGCGGGCTGGGAAAAGATCGGAAAAAGAAATAAAATAAAAACTGACGGCATAAACAATATTTTTTTCATGTTTGCTCCTTATGGTATTATAAAATTTATTTCATAGTTTCTGTTTTTACCGGAACTCTCTATCAGTTTTAGCATTATTTTTTCCTTGCTTTGAAATACTGGAGAAACGATTATCCCCTCTAAAATTCTGCCGCCGCTTACCATGCTGTCGTTATGGTAGTCGCATATCACAAAAGCTCCTTCTTTGTATAATGAGATATTGGCTATAAAAAAATAGCTTGTGCTGTCATTTTTTATTTGAAACTTTATTATATGTTTGTCTTCGTAAGGCGTAGCAGTGTAGACGCCTACGGCAACGTCGGATATGGTTTTAAAATTGTCAGGGAAGAAAAACGTTTTTCTGCTGTCTTTGATTATTTTATTGTAATAGTTATAATCCGACTTAGCCTTGCCTGATTTTGAATTTTCTCCGTCAAGTTCATCTGCATCTGCGCCGCCTCCGTTTGCGTATTTTTTAGATTTAGCAGCCCTTTGCCGCGCCTCCTCATCCTTTTGCGCTTTAAGTTTAGCGGCTTGAGCCGCTGCGGCGGCTTGGGCTTTGGCTTCTTTAGCTGCGGCTTCGGCGGCGGCTTGGGCTTTGGCAGCGGCCTCAACGGCGGCTTGGGCTTCTTCCATTTCTGCGGCTACCGATATTTTAGCTTCTTCTAAAGCTTGCGCTTTTATTTTTTCCATTTCTTTTTCGTCTACCGTAATAGTTGCGGTCGAAGTAATTACTATTTCGCTTTTTTCCTTAACACCGAAACGCTGAATTCTAAACGTTTCAGGCAGTTCAAGTTCCGTATAAGCTATAAAAATTCTATTGCGTTCGTTTTGATAACTGCCGCCATATCCATATACGCCGGAAGTACCGCCGGAACCGTCGCCGGAACCATACCCGCCAAAACCGCCGCCTGCGGCATTTGAACCGTAGATTCCGTTTCCGTTTATGAAATCCTCGTCGTCTTCGGCGTATGGGCCGCTTAAACCAATACCTCTTGCCGCATGCGCTTTGGGTGAGGAAATACCGGAAGTAGAACGTTCTATATTGTAAATAAAACCTTCTTCAAAACGGCCTTTGTCTAAAAGACCTCTTTCCTCGGGAAATATTAAAACCAAAGCCGCAAACAAAACAGAGGCTATAATTATATTGTTTCTCATTTCTTATAGAGTTCCTCTACAAAATTTTCAACCAAAAGCCCCCACGGTGTTTTCAGGGAACGTTTAACTTTCTTTACGACAAGTTCTATGTCAAAAATTTCTTCCCTTAAAAGAGTTTTATCTTCATAAGAAGTAATGTTTCTTGTGCCTTTAACTTTAAGTATGGAAGTGTCCGCCGTATCTTTAGCGACTTTTATTTCGGTTATCACAAGACGAGTTTTAAGTTTCTGTTCTTTTATTTGGTCTACTATGCCGTACTCTTGCAGCCGTCCGTTCATTCTACCCTGACAGTCCCTTGTCATCATAGAAAAAGCTTTTGTAAAATCGTCGTTATAAGTGTAAAAATTATGAGCGGTAAAAAACTCTACGAAAAGCTGGCTGAAATTTGAAAGTTCGTAAGGAGTAACCTTTTGAAGGCTTTTTTCATTAACAAAAGCTTGAGCGTTTCCAAGACTGTCGACCCTGATAACTATAGGCGTTTTTTTAAGCGCTACTCTTAAACCAATGGCAAGGAATACGCATAAAAAAGCCAGTATTATAGTCAACGTTTGAAAAAATGATAAATTTTTTACCATGTCCCCGAAAACTTCAAAATATTTACGTTCTTTTTTTTCTTCTTTCATGATCTCTACCTTTTTTTACCGCCTTTATTGGTTTCTTTTTCTCTTATAACTCTTTTTCTGGCATTATTATAAATGTTAGCGGCTTTTTTGACGAAATAATTATCTTTTGTCGCGTATTTGTTGAAAACGGAAACCGCTCCCGAAAACATATTTTCGCCTATCAATTCTAAGTTTTGCGCAGATAAAAGTTTTAAAGTAATAAAAATAGACATGACCAGAATTATCACTATCGCGTAAGCTACTATTAAATAATTTACGGATTCTCCAATAACGGCAAGAAAAGTAGTGGCTTCTATTTGCGTCAATATTAATTTTATTATGTTCCTGCATATATTGACTATCACTATCCAAAACGAAAGCTGAAGCAGCAATATAAACCAATTTTTAAGGAATGAAACGAACGGTTTCCAAATAGACATGACTATCACCAAAGGCCCTACTATATACAATACGCAAAGCAGAGTATAACGCACCATAGGTATGGCATTGTCTATTATAAAAGCAAGATGTATGGCAAACTTTGTTTGTCCGTGTATTTGCGGTTCCAGAAACTTCGCATTATCTAAAGCGGCAAGCGCTTCTCTATAATCTCCGAGCTGACATAAAGCCATAGATAAATTTTCGCAGAAATTTACCACTCCCATAAACAACATTTTATAAATGACC
>JAISDI010000006.1 GCA_031264895.1 Endomicrobium sp.
GGCTGGGCTGGGCTGGGCTAATGTATTTATTTTCTGATTTTTACTTAAATCAGTTTTATCAAAATCTAATATATAAGCATCTTTATAGAGAAGCAAATTATAATAATAATGTTTAGAAACAAGCTCTGCCTCATTAATATGTTCTAATGCCTCGTTCTCTTTCAGTTTCTCTTGCTCATTCAAGACATTAGATCTTTTAATTTTAAGCCCATAGTACTGCAGCTTGGTTGTACTACTGCCACGTTTTTCCTTAAATCTTTCACTTATAAGCAAAACTTCTATATACGGATACGTTTTAAATACATTTTTCAATTTTTTAGGTTCATCAATATTTCCTTTAATTGTTAAAATGCCGATATTGTCATCGGTTATTATGTCCATTAAAGAACTCGCAATCAACGTGTTTATTTCATAATTATAGTGTAAAGCATTTCCGTATGTATAGGACAATCCGAAAGAATAAACCAGAGGTATAGACGACAATAAGATAAGAATAAACCTCAAAATTTTGTTATAAAAATTTAAAAGCAGAAATATGAGCGAAAATAGAAAAACGGAAAAAGAAAAAAACAATCTCGGGTTTATTGAATGATCCTGTATTATATTAATTCCTAAGACTCCAATAAATAAAATAATAAACGGCGACAAAACAATTATAATTCCGCAAATACGATAAAATTTATCTTTTCCATAGATATACTTACGGCAAAAAATAGTCGTAATAATACAAAGAGCTATGAACAAAATACCTAATATTATCCATGAAAAATTATTATAGACATGCCAGCCTGAAATAGTATCAATAATTTCTTTGGCTCTCTCAAAAATAAATATATCCGAAGAACGCAATACGTCATACTTTAAATATCTGCTGTTTTTATAAATGGTGAAATACCATACTGCCATCGATGAGGAAAAAGAACAAAAACGTGTAAAAAGCAATTTAAGCGCCATTTTAGGATTATCATTATTTTTGACAAGCATTATCATTTCTACAAGCGCTAGAATAGGGATTATAACAACGGAAGCCTGATATGTCAAAAGACAGCAAAAAGTAAAAATAAACGTAGAAATAACTACCGCAAGAATATTTTTGTTTGGAACAAAGAAAACCCAAAAACAAAAAATTACCGAAAACAGCATCGGAAGAACATCAAGCTGATAACTTAACGGCTGAAGTAAAAATGGCGATGAAAACAAATATATTACCGCGATAACCGACGTAAAAGTATTTTGTGAATTATACTTTTGGGAAAACAAATATGCGCTTAAACATAAAATAAAAGAACCTGTTATAAGCCCCCACGGAGCAAAATCTGCCAATTTTGTTTTCAAAGAAAACAATTTATACAAAAAAGATGATAAAAACCGGCTGTCCTGATCCCAATAATATTGTTCTAACGTTCTTACATAATCGTCAAAAAACGGGACATTTGCAAGGACGATAGGCAGAATATAAAAAAATACCATTATACAGCAAACTGCAAAACCTATGCTAAACAAATTCTGTGATAAGTATGCTTTAATCTTTTCAAGATAGACTTCGTTTTTATCTAAAACTTCTATACCATATATAACTTCCCTATTTATACTTTTGTGGTTAATCTTATACAGCGCTCCTATCGAAAAAATAAACATTATGCAAAGCAAAAACGTCGAAATATTCTGCCAAAAATAAGATTTTTCATAAGAAATATACTTCAAATTAAAATTCTCTATTTTACCGTCAAATACCCTTTCATTTTTGGTATTTGCTCCTGCTTTTATTGATGAGAATTTAATTTTTCTGTCAAGTTTTTTGTGAACAATTTCATTTCCGTTGAGAATACTTACTGCTTCGCCGTCTTTTGATATTCTTATCTCCAAATGATTTAATTTCTCTTTTTCAAACGGCATTTTTTTATTTAAAAAATTTACGAGATATTTTCCATTCTCATCTGCTTTATAATCAAGCGCTATTTCCCCTTCGGCATTAATATCTATAATAATTCCTTCTTTCGAACCCATATCAAAAAGCGTTTGAAAATTACTGAAAGAATATGCCGAAAAATCCATAGACATTTCAACGGAATTTGAATATCTAGCAGAGACATTTTTGAACTCGAAAGGTTTTTGTTTTTCAGTATCGGCAGATTTGCTGTCATAAACTGCCGCGGAAACAATTTCCTGTCCGACTTGTATGTATTTTATAAGTTTTCCATCTGCCGCATACAAAAGAATAATCGTAATAATCAGCAAACTTATTAATCCTGTATTTATATTAAATATGAAGTTTAATACTTTTTTCATTATTAGAATCCCTTATCTTAAAAATTGATTTTTTCGCCGACTATATATAAAGGTCTGTTTCTTGTTTCTTCGAGAAGTCTTCCCAGATATTCGCCTATTACTCCCAAACATATAAGCTGTACACCGCCGAAAAATAAAACGGCTATGAATGTTGAAGCGTATCCCGGTACGTCCACGCCGTGAATAACCGTTCTAAAAACTATGTATCCGCCGTACACAAAAGAAATGAAAGCGATTACCATACCCAGATATGTCCAGATTCTTAGAGGTAAAGTTGAAGAGGAACTTATACCGTCCAGAGCAAAATTCCACAATTTCCAATAATTGAATTTTGTTTTACCGGCAGCGCGTTTTTGTCTTACATATTCTATGCCTACGGATTTATAGCCCGGCCAGTTAAAAATATATTTCATAAATAATTTTTTATCGTGAATTTGTTTAATGCCGTCTATTATCTTTCTGTCGATAAGTCTGAAATCTCCCGTGTTTTTATGTATAGGGCTGTCCGATATTTTATTGACCAAATCATAAAAATAATTTGCCGTAACTCTTTTAAGAAATGTATCGGTTTGTCTGTCGGAACGGACGCCGTAAACGTTATCGTAACCCTCTTTCCATTTGTTTATAAATTCAACAATCAGTTCTGCCGGATCCTGCAAGTCAACATCAATAATAACAGCAGCTTTTCCGCAACAGGCTTCAAGAGCGGCATACATCGCTTTTTCTTTGCCGAAATTCCTTGAAAAAGAAATTATTTTGATCCTTTTGTCTTTTTGCGCGAACTCTTTTAAAATCCGTAAAGTATCGTCTGTGCTGCCGTCATTTACGCAAATAATTTCAAAACTGTATTCTTTGAGTTTATTTAAAACCTTAAAGATTTCGCTAAAAAATACTTCTATTACTTCCTGCTCATTATACATCGGCGCTATTATTGATAAATCTTCAGAGTCCATGTTTTTCACCTTTAATTTTATACGAATCTCACCGTTTTAAGTAATTTTTAATCCTAAAAAATAAAAAAAACCAGCTACGGTTTTAACCATTCCGGTTTAAATTTTAAAATACATAAATGCCGTAATTAAAAAATACGGATAATCATATATTAAAGAGAGATTGTTCTGTTCTGTCACAGCCGACATATTTATCCTATTACAAGAATTTATAAAGTTAACAATGATTATACAAAATATTGCGCAAAAATGAATAAGGTTAAAAAAAGTTAAAAAGACTTGATAGGGAAATTGCACTTCAAAATTTAAAAAGATATAATATTGAATTAATATAAATTTGATGTTAATAAGGGAGGAGGCGCCATATATGCTTACATTTAATAAGAAGAAGAATATTCTTGAACCGGAAGAATACCATTACGAACTCCAAGACGTAAAAGAGCCGAACCTTTTCAGGGAAACTTTTCAATATACCGAAGTACCTAAAATAGGATTCAACAATTCAGTAGTGCCTATGAGCGTTCCCAACGATATCTGGATCACGGACACCACGTTTCGCGACGGTCAGCAGGCAATGGATCCGTTTACCTCGGATCAGATAGCCGATCTTTACGAATTAATGCACAAGCTCGGAGGGCCTAACGGAATTATCAAACAGACGGAATTTTTTCTTTATTCCGACAAAGATAAAGAGGCCGTAAGAAAATGTCAGGAAAAAGATTATGCGTTTCCCATGATAACTTCATGGATAAGAGCGAACAAAAACGATTTTAAACTTGTTAAAGAAATGGGACTGAAAGAAACCGGAATTTTAACTTCATGCTCGGATTATCACATATTTTTAAAGCTGAAAAAAACCAGAAGGGAAGCTTTAAATATGTACCTCGACATAGTAAAAGCGGCACTTTCCGAAGGAATCATACCGCGCTGCCATTTTGAAGACATAACAAGAGCCGATTTTTACGGTTTCGTAGTTCCTTTTGCCGTAGAACTCATGAAACTTTCAAAAGAAGCAAAAATGCCGGTAAAGATCAGAGCGTGCGACACTTTGGGTTTTGGCGTAAGTTATCCGGGAGCTGCAATGCCCAGAAATGTTAACGGAATTATGTTCGGACTCACGCATCATGCGGGCGTCCCTTCGGAATACATCGAATGGCACGGACACAATGACTTTTATAGAGCGTTGAGCAATTCCACTGCGGCATGGCTTTACGGCTGCTGCGGAATAAACGGCTCGCTGCTTGGAATAGGCGAAAGAACCGGTAACACTCCGGTTGAAGCTTTGGCTATAGAGTATGTGGCTTTCAGAGGCGCGACAAACGGTATAGATTTATCCGCGATTACGGAAATTGCCGAATATTTCAAAAGAGAGCTTAACTATGACATACCAAAAAACCAGCCTTTTGTAGGCGCAAATTTTAATATGACAAAAGCCGGCATTCATGCCGACGGCCTTTTAAAAGAACAGGAAATTTATAATGTGTTTGACACGCAGGCAATTTTAAACAGACCGCCGGAAGTTGAGATAACAGACAGAGCCGGACTTGCCGGAATTGCATTTTGGATAAATACGCAAATGCCGGGACTTAGAATTTCCGAAGATAAAATCGATAAGAATGATCCTGCGGTAGTTAAAATTAAAGAAGACATTGACGCGCTGTTTAAAAACGGAAGGACAACTTCCATGACGCACGCGGAAATGTTGGAACTGGCAAAAAAATATTTTCCGCAGTATGCTTAAATCCGGATATTCTATTAGAAATAACGAAGAATAATAGATTGAAAACACTATGAGTTATGCAAAATAAAAAAGGTCAAAAAAAGCATAGGAAAAAAAGGTAACAAATAGGTGTTTCTAAAATATTGTTCGTCATTCCCGAAAGTTTTTAAATTCTGTAATTCCACAGAAGCCTGCCCCGTAAGGTTTTAATACGGGGGGAATTGTTCCTTAAAAAAATAGTATATAGTTAAGTGTATAAGAGGTGTTGGAAGATTGTTCGGGAATGGGGCTAAAAGCCCGTATGGATAAGAATCTCCAACGCCTAAAGGTAAAAG
>JAISDI010000060.1 GCA_031264895.1 Endomicrobium sp.
CCGCCTTTTAAATGTTAAAGATAGAAATTAAAACTTATACGTCATGCCTGCCTGTATTCCCGCATCGTCTCCGAAGTCAACGGTTACATTATTAATGTTTTTTCCAAAACGTTCGCCGATACCTAAGAATAGTGAAGTACTTTCGCTGTATTCATAAGATACCGATAAATCTATTTCGCTTTGAAAGTAATCGTCGTTCTTAGCATACTTAACGCGTCCGTAGTTGAAAACGTCAAAACTGAAAATAAATTTTGCATATTTATAGTCGACTCCGACATTTGTTATTATCGTATTGGCATAAGCTACCATGCCGTCGTCGTCCTGATTAAGAGTAGAGCAGCCGATTACAGCAGGAACATAATTGCCTGCCGTCATGATACTTTTGTCGCCTGTCTTGTCATCTCTGCCGCCGGCCATAAAGAAAGTGGCTCTAGGCGTAAGGTTTATGCTTTTAATGTCATAAGCGGCGTCTATTTTCATAAGAAACGTATCAAGATCTTCATTGGTGTTGTCAAAAACCTTGTTGCCGTTAAAAGCTTTAATAAATTCAAGCGAAGCGGTGAAATCTTTTACGTGAAGCGCCGGCCTAACTCCGAGCAGTGTATAATTATCCAAATAACCGCTGCCTGTATACAAAAGGTCGTAACCGTCTCTGATATTGTAAAAGTATGCGCCTATATCAAAAACGTTTCCGATATTAGAATATTTACCGTCAATTCCGGTAAGCACCATATTTTTTGCTCTGGAAGAATTTAAATCCGCATAAAGCGCCGTTGCTGAAATATTGTCCTTATTATAGCGCAGTGTTATTGCGTCAAGAGATGAAATTAAAGTTCTTGGAATGTCTAGCTGATAATGTCTTACGCCGAAATACATTACCACGCTGTCTTCGTCTCCGTAAAACTGGCGGCCTATCGTCGCGCTAAATCCGTCTACATCGAAAAGATTGTTAATTTCGGCATTAGCCAAAACAACTTTTAATTTGTTTACTAATCCGTTTTCAGAGTTTCCGCTTACGACCTGCCCGCCGGTCATTCCGTATTGACCCCATAAGCCTATGTAAGAAATCCCCAAATTAAATTTAACATCACTTGAAGCCTCAAAAGAAAGCCCTAACAAAACATCATTTTGCAAAGCGGAGGTATCGCGTCCGTCATATTCGCCGTAAATCGAAGCTTCCCCGAAAACCTTGAAGTTTGACAAAGATAAGTCTGACAAAGATAAATCTGCCGAAAAAGAATTTGACACGAATACTGCTAAAACTGCGGCTAAAACTAGAATGCGTTTCATCTTAAAAGTCTCCTTTTGATTTTTATACTCCAAAAACGATAAACCCCTAAAAATCACCCCCTTTTGATAAGTCATATTAATGAAACTCTAATATTCTATATGTTTCCGTTTTTTATTTCAACTGCCTGCAATATTTTTAGATTTTGATATATTCAATATGTTATAATAATGGAAAATTTTTATTTTAAAGGAGATTTAATAATGGCAGACATTAAAAAAGTAGTAGTGGCTTATTCCGGCGGGCTTGATACGTCGATCATCCTGTCGTGGATAAAAGAAAATTATAAATGCGAAGTTATCGCATGTTGTGTGGACGTAGGGCAGGGCAAGGAACTTACGGGATTAAATGAAAAAGCAAAAAAAACCGGCGCTTCCAAATCTTATATAATCGACGCAAAAGAAGAGTTTGTTACGGATTACATTTATCACGCGGTCAAGGCGGACGCGCTTTATGAAAATAAATATTATTTGGGAACTTCTCTTGCAAGGCCGGTAATCGCCAAGAAAATCGCGGAAATCGTTAAAAAAGAAAAAGCCGACGCGGTATGCCATGGCGCGACGGGAAAGGGAAATGATCAAGTGAGATTCGAACTTGCGTTTAAAGCTTTGATCCCGAACGTAAAAATCATAGCCCCGTGGAGAGAGTGGAACATACGTTCAAGGGAAGACGCTATGAACTATGCTAAAAAAAGAAATATCCCTATTCCTGTAACAAAAGCAAAACCTTATTCTTCAGACGCAAACCTATGGCATATTTCTTATGAAGGCGGAGTGATGGAAGATATGAAAAACGAATATGACGAATCGATGTTTAAAATGACTGTTTCTGCGCAAAAGGCGCCAAATAAACCTTCATATGTGAAAATAGGTTTTGAAAAAGGTATTCCGGTTACTATAAACGGCAAAAAAACAGAACCCGTAGAACTGGTTTCTTATTTAAATAAAATCGCAGGAGCAAACGGAATCGGCAGGATCGACATGGTCGAAAACAGGCTTGTCGGTATGAAATCGAGAGGAGTTTACGAGTCTCCGGCGGCAATGCTTTTATATGCCGCTCACAGAGAACTTGAAGAGCTGGCTTTAGACAGGGACACATTTCATTTTAAACAGGAACTTGCGCACAAATGGGCGGAACTTGCTTATTACGGACTATGGTTTTCTCCGCTGAGAGAGGCTTTAGACGCTTTTGTTGACAGTACGCAAAAATATGTGACGGGCGAAATAAAGTTAAAACTCTACAAAGGAAATATATCTCCGGTTTCAAGAGAAGCAAAATACTCTTTGTACTGGGAAGAACTCGCCACTTTTGAAAAAGACGAAGTCTACAATCAAAAGGACGCGGAAGGTTTTATCAATCTTTTCGGCCTGCCCACAAAAGTTCAATCGCTCATGAGAAAAAAATAAAACGCGGAAACACAAGCCTTTGCATGCGGCATTTTGAACGGTAATGGAAATTTCTCCGTCAGTCTCCAATTGAAGCCTGACGGGGTACAATTTGTTTTGCCTTTTACAGTTTTGCCGTTTGTCTTTATAATATGCCGTATGCCGGTACTTTTTATTTTACAAAACAATGTATAAAGAGGTATAATTATAAAATATTTCAATAGAGGCTATTAATGAATAAAGTTGATTTTGAACAATTTATCGGTTCTTTTTCTTTTGACGGTAGGCTTGCGCAAGCGGATATTACCGGCTCGATCGCGCACGTACAAATGCTTGTCAAAACAAGAATAATCAAGTCCGGCGAAGGCAAAAAAATCATTTCGGGGCTGCAATCCATTTTAAGAGATTTGAAAAAGGGAAAAAATCTTCCGAAAGAGGAAGATATCCATTATGCCGTCGAAAAAGAACTTATAAGGCGCATAGGGCAGCTTGGCGGAAAGATGCATACCGCAAGAAGCAGAAACGATCAGGTAGCCATGGATTTAAGGCTCTATCTGAGGAAAGAGACCGATAACTGCATAAATCTCATAGAAGAATTTCAAAGAATTCTCATAAAAAAAGCAGAAGAAAACATAAACGTCATTATGCCGGGCTTTACGCATTTACAGCCTGCGCAGCCTGTACTGGTCTCACACCATCTTATGGCTTATGCTTGGATGATGCAAAGAGATAAGGAAAGATTTTACGATTGCCGCAAAAGAATGAACATTTCTCCTCTCGGAAGCGCCGCGCTTGCCGGCACGTCGTTTAAAATCGACAGACATTATACGGCAAGACTGTTGGGCTTTGACGGAGTATGCGAAAACTCTCTTGACGGCGTAAGCGACAGAGATTTTGCCGTTGAGTTTACGTTTTGCGTTTCAATGCTGGCTTTGCATTTAACGCGGTTTTGCGAAGAGATAATTTTATGGATGAATCCGGAATTTGCTTATATTAAAATCGCCGATAAATTTACGTCCGGCTCTTCGATAATGCCTCAAAAAAGAAATCCGGACTGCGCCGAAGTCATAAGAGGAAAATCCGGAAGAATTTTTGGCGATTTAACGGCTTTGCTTACGATAATAAAAGCGCTTCCTTTGACGTATAACAGGGATTTGCAGGAAGATAAGCCTCCGGTTTTTGACGCCTGCGACAATATCAAAATGTGCATGGAAGTTATGAACGAAATGGCTGCGGGCATGAAGTTTGTCAAAGAAAATACGTTAAAAAGTATGGAAAAAGGTTTTATCGCGGCCACGGAAATAGCCGATTATCTTGCAAGAAGAGGCGTGCCGTTCAGAGAAGCGCACGGCGTCGTAAAACAGATAGTTTTATACTGCGTTAAAAATTCAAAAACGCTCAATGAGCTTACGCTTCACGAATATAATAAATTTTATCCTAAACTTTATCCGGCGTTTAAAACCGACATTTACAAATATATAGATCTTAAAAATATCGTTGAAATGAAAACTTCTTACGGCGCAACTTCAAGAAGATCTGTGGAAAAACAGATCAATTCAATGAAAAATCTTCTTAATCGGAAGGGAAAATGAAAAAAGTTTTATTTTTAATTGTATTGTGTTTTGCTTTCAGGCATTTGTATGCCGACGGTTATGAAAAAATATTGACGGAAGATTCAAGCGTTCAAACGGCTGTCAACATAAACCACGAAATACTGATTCATTCTCAAAGCATAGATTTTGCCCATCAGCGCATAAAAGAATCCCAATCTTTGTATTATCCTAACATAGAGTTGAATTTGAACACTTCGCGTTTCAACAATATGAAACCGCTCATTCTTGCCGGAAATCTTTCTCCCACGCCGGTATATTTACCCGGCGAAAATAAAGACGTTTATTTTTCTACGCGTCTGTCCGCGTGGCAGAGCATTTATTCGGGCGGCAGAATCAAAACCACAAACAAGCTTGCCGAAATCAATATGAATAAAGTTAAAAACGAGGCAAACGCCGTAAAAAACAATGTAATCAACAAAGTTAAAACGGCTTTCAATGCTTGTCTTTTGTACAAAGAAAAACACGCATTGTTTTTAAAGCAGCTTGAAAATGTAAAAAACGGTTCTGTTTCCGAGCGGCTTGAACTTCAGAGAAAAGCCGATCTGACGAAATTTAATTATGATAAAGAAATTCTCAATCTTTTATACGCAATAGGGCTTGAGCTTGACATATTGGCCGGAATTGAAGGAAATCTCGTCCCGAAAATCAAAAAATTCGATTTGACCCAGTGCATGTTATGGGCTTACCAATTCAGGCCTGAAATGCAGACGACGCAGGCTCAGGAATCTATAGACGGGCTTATGGTAAATTTATTGTCAATGCAGAGATTTCCGACAATTTCTATCGGCGTAGGGCAGGAATGGCTGGGCGACAGACCTATCGGGGACGAAAGCAGCTGGTATGTGTCGATAAACGCAAATCTTCCTATTTTCGACGGAGGGGGAAGTTTTGCCAGAGTTAAACAGGGAAAAGTTAACGCAAGGGAAGCCGCTCTTAAAAGATCTAAAAATGAAGAACAGATAAAACTTCAGGTGAGCAAGGCCTTGATGGAATACGATTTTTGGAAAGATCAGCTTTATAAAGCCGGCATTGCCGAAAAAGACGCGTCTAAGGCTTCTTATACCGAAACCGAGTTGGATATAATCTATAACTTAAATAACGCCTATTATGCTCTTGAACTTGCCATAGGCATTCAGCTTGATTCATTTTAGGCGCAAATCTCCTATGAAAAAAATACTTTTCACTCTTTTATTATTTTTTATTTTTTCAAATTGTTTTGCTTCTCCGGTTTTTGATTTTAACGAAGAAGAGTTTGTGATAAATATGCTTTGGCATGAAACCGCAAAACTTCAAAACGGCGAAAGGCCGAAAATAGCTTTGGTTTTAGGCGGCGGCGGAGCAAGAGGTTTTGCGCATATAGGGGTGTTCAGAGTCCTTGAAGAGGAAAAAATACCGGTAGATTTGGTCGTAGGAACAAGTATCGGTTCGATAGTGGGCGCTTTTTACTGCGCCGGCATTGCTATGGATAAAGTTGAAGAGCTTGCAAAAGACGTGAATTGGAAATCCATATCTAATATCAGCGTTACGTCGATAATGTCGATGCTTTTTTCGGAAAAGCTTCTTTCTAACGCGCAGATAGAAGATTTTTTAAAAAACAATATAGGCGATTTGCGTTTTGACCAGCTTAAAATTCCGTTTGTCTGCGTGGCTACGGATTTGAATACCGGCGAGCGGGTTCTTTTCAAAAACGGCAGCGTGGCTTTTGCCGCAAGAGCAAGCTCGACGCTGCCCGGATTTTTCAAGCCGGTAGAGTACAGGCAAAGATATTTAGTAGATGGAGGCCTTGCCGATAATGTGCCGGTAGGCGTCGCAAAACTTTTTAATCCGGACATTATTATCGCCGTTCCCGTGTCTGCCGATATAACAAAAAATACCACTACAAACGTTTTTACCACTTTAATGCAGGCCATTTATATACAGGGGAGAACTTTGGACAGGGAAAATATTTCATTGGCAGACGTTATAATCCATCCGGACGTGGGAGAAATGTCAGCCGCGGATTTGGAACATGCGTACCAAACAGTTGAAAAAGGTTTTTCCGCCGCAAAAGAATCTTTAAAAAACGTTAAAATGGCGATCATAAATAAAACTCAGGAGAAATATTTGTTTGAATAAATTAGCCGCTGCAATAATACTGGCGTCAATATTTATTTCTTGTTCTTCAGTCGTTTACGGGGCAGCGATGAGCAATGAAGAGACAACGTATAAAACAAACGAACTTTCTTCGAAGCTTGACGAAGTAAAGAAAAAAAAGGATAAAATCACGTTACGCGAAGAGTATGCCGAAATGTTTTTTCAAAATGAAGCTTATGCCGCGGCAGCCGTCGTATACTCGGCGCTTCTTGAAATGAAACCTTCCAAAAAAAAGAAAGCCGAATACTATATAAAGCTCGGAGACATGGAGGCTATTCAGAAATCTTATAATGAAAGTCTTGCATATTATGAAAATGCTTTGTCTCTGTATAAAAATAACAGCGATATAAAACGTAAAATCGGCGATATACTTCTTCAAAGCAATCTTTACGGATTGGCCGAAGAAAGATTCAAGGACATCATTAAATCGGATAAAAATTCCGATTATGCCAAAAAGAAGCTGGGCGATATTTATTACCGGCAAAAAAAATATTCAAAAGCGCTGGAATATTATGAAAGCATTTCGCCTTTGCATTATGACAAAGAAATCATTGCAAATTTTACGGATTGCTATAAAAGCTTAAACAATTACGATAAAGCCGTAAAACTCGTAAACGATTTTCTCGGCGAACATGACGATTCGGACATCTATCTTTTGTCGGGGTTTCTATACGCAGGCATAGGAGATATTGCCAAAGCTGAAGAGAGATTTATTTCCGCTTTGCAGTTAAATGAGACGAACTTTGCGGCTTACATTCATCTTGCGGCCATATATCTCAATAATAACGATATAAAAAAGTCCGAAGAGATGCTAAACAAAGCCGGCATTATAAATTCTTATACTGCCGTCGTTGACATGCTGCATGCAAGAATATCGTATAGAAAAGGCAGGCTGTACGAAGCAAGAAGATACGCGGCTAATGCCGTTCTGAAAGCCAAAACGCCGTTTTTAAAACAGCAGTCGCAGCGCATGTTAGATTTTTTTAATGAAAAGAAATGATTGATTGTACGTATGGACATGGATTCCGATTTTCATCGCAATGACACGGCGCATAGACAGCCATTGTAAAAAGGGGTAGTCGTCATTGTCGTTGCAGTTGTCTCTGTCGTTATAATATGCCGCGCGCAAGCGCTTTTGACAGGCAATAACTCTATTTTGTATCATTAATGGATTAATTAAAGCGCACAATTTAACGCGAAAGGGAAATCAAAATGATTAAATTTGTCGGAAACGAACTTTATATAGAACAAGTGTCTTTGTCTTCTATAGCGAAAAAGTACGGCACCGCAGTTTATGTCTATTCAAAAAATCAAATAATAGATAATTTGAAATCATATCAAAAGGCTTTAAAACCCAGAGAAGGAATAATTTGTTTTGCATGTAAAACAAATTCAAACGGAGAGATTTTAAAAATTTTGGCGAGGCATGGCGCAGGCGCAGACACTACTTCCGGCGGGGAAATTTTCAGATGTATTAACGCGGGATTTAACCCTTCGAAAATAGTTTATGCGGGCGTAGGCAAAACTGCGGAAGAAATCGAATATGCTTTAAAAAGCAAAATTTTAATGTTTAACGTAGAATCCTACGAAGAGCTTGAGGCAATAAATAAAATCGCGGGAAAGCTTAAAGTAAAAGCAAAAATAGCTTTCAGAATAAACCCAAACGTTGACCCTGACACTCATTCGTACATAGTTACGGGCAAAAAAGGCACAAAGTTCGGAATCGCGTATGAAGAAGCTTTTGAAGCTTATTTGTCCGCCGCAAAAATGAAAAATATACAAATTGCCGGCGTTCACACGCATATAGGTTCGCAGATTTTGGATATTGCTCCTTTT
>JAISDI010000170.1 GCA_031264895.1 Endomicrobium sp.
TCTCCGATAACGTCTCCCATATATTCTTCAGGGACAACGACTTCCGTTTTCATTATAGGTTCAAGTATAATGGGATTTGCTTTTTTGCAAGCTTCTTTAAAAGCCATGGAACCGGCAATTTTAAAAGCCATTTCCGAGGAGTCAACTTCATGGAACGAACCGTCTGTAAGTTCAACTTTCACGTCGACTACGGGATAACCGGCAAGAGTGCCGGAAGTTGTGGCTTCTTTGATACCTTTGTCTACTGCGGGAATATATTCTCTTGGTATAACTCCGCCGACAATTTTATTTACAAATTCATAACCTTTGCCGGGTTCTTGAGGTTCAACCGTAAGAACAACGTGACCGTACTGACCGCGTCCGCCGGTCTGTCTTACATATTTTGATTCCGCTTCCTGTTTTTTCTTAATGGTTTCGCGGTATGCAACCTGCGGCCTTCCCACGTTTGCCTGAACGTTAAACTCTCTTTTCATTCTGTCAACAAGAATTTCAAGATGCAGTTCGCCCATACCCGCGATAATCGTCTGATTAGTTTCTTCGTTCGTCCTTACTCTGAAAGTCGGATCTTCTTCGGCAAGCCTTGAAAGAGCGGTCGCAAGCTTTTCTTCGTCAGCTTTAGACTTAGGCTCAATCGCAACGTCTATAACCGGCTCTGGAAAATCCATCGATTCCAAAATTATCGGGCTTGCTTCATCGCAAAGAGTGTCGCCCGTAGTCGTATTTTTTAAACCGACTGCCGCGGCAATATCTCCGGCGTTTACGGACTTGATTTCTTCTCTCTGGTTAGAGTGCATGCGCACTATGCGCGAAATTCTTTCTTTTGCATTTTTACCGGGATTGTATACGTAAGAACCGCTTTCAAGCGTTCCCGAATATACTCTGAAATAAGTAAGTTTTCCTATATAAGGATCTGCCTGAATTTTAAAAGCTAAAGCGCTGAAAGGAGCTTTATCGTCAACTTCTCTGGTAGAAGCTTCGCCGTTTTCAGGGTTTATTCCTTTAAGAGCTTCTCTGTCCAGCGGAGAAGGAAGATAATCGCTGACCGCGTCAAGCATAGGCTGAACGCCTTTATTTTTAAACGCTGTTCCGCAAAGGCAAGGTATCAGCTTTATTTTAAGAGTGGCATTTCTTATCGCCTGTTTGATCTGAGGTATGGTAGGTTCTTTTCCGTCCATGAAAGCCATCATGACCTCATCGCTGTAATCAGCGATAAGTTCTATCATCTCGGTGCGCATATGCCGCGCTTTTTCTTCATACTCTTGAGGTATGTCTATAATGTCAAATGTCGCTCCGAGTTCTTCGCCCGTCCATACGTGAGCATTCATCGCCACCAAATCTATTATGCCCTGAAAACCCGCTTCCGCCCCGATAGGTATTTGTATGGGAAGAGGCACTGCTCCGAGCTTTTCTCTTATGTCGTTTACGACCATAAAAAAGTCCGCGCCTATTTTGTCCATCTTATTTGAAAACACTATTCTTGGCACGCCGTATTTGTCGGCTTGTCTCCAAACCGTTTCTGATTGAGGCTCAACTCCGTTTCCGGAATCAAATACCACGACCGCTCCGTCCAAAACTCTCATTGATCTTTCCACTTCGACGGTAAAATCAACGTGTCCGGGAGTGTCGATAATATTAAACTGCATGTCCTGCCATTTACAGTACGTGGCGGCGGAAGTAATCGTTATTCCTCTTTCTCTTTCCTGTTCCATCCAGTCCATAGTGGCTGCGCCTTCATGCACTTCGCCTATCTTATGCGTTCTGCCCGTGTAATAAAGTATTCTCTCTGTAGTAGTAGTTTTACCGGCGTCAATATGAGCGGCAATACCAAAGTTTCTAATCTTCTGCAACGAAAATTCTCTAGCCATTTTCTTCCCTTTTTTATTAAATTTCTTATTCTTATAAGTCTAAATCAACATCAGCCTTTTACATAATCTATTATATACTAAATTGGAGCAGCCCACTGACTTTATATTTAACCCGTGTTAAGACCTCACGGGGCAGGCTTCAAAAGAATTACATCATTTCCGAGAACTTCGGGCATAATGACAAAAATTATTTCACTCGTTTGTCATTCCCGAAGGTTTTTATCGGGAATCCATTTTGTCTTTTCACTTTTTGCCGCCATCACAACATTTAAGCTATTTGTCTATTTAACTTGGATCCCCGATTACGACTTTCGGGGATGACAAAAGATTTTACGTTCAAAATCAATACACCCCATCTGACCACAAATTATAACAACCTTATCGTCCAGCCCTACAGTCATGACTATTAAAAAAATCGGAATAAAAATAAATCATTCACAGTTCACTACTCATTACTAATTGGTTTTCTCGAAAAACCCTACTAAAGTTCAAATTAAAAGGTTCGTCATTCTGAACTCGTTTCAGAATCTCGTCGTGGAAAAAATTAACGTCAGACCCTGAAACGAGTTCAGGGTGACGGCTAAAAAATTTTTTAGAGAAACCCAACTACTAATTGCCGTTAAAATTACCAGCGGTAATGCGCGAAAGCCTTATTTGCTTCGGCCATTTTGTGCGTATCTTCTCTTTTCTTTATTGCCGCGCCTTCTTTTTTGCTGCTGTCAATTATTTCCTGAGCAAGCTTTTCGGACATTGGTTTGCCCGTTTTGCTTCTTGAAATTTCTATAAGCCAATTAATAGCAAGAGTGGTTGAACGTATCATCGGAACTTCCATCGGAACCTGATATGTCGCTCCGCCTACTCTGCGCGGCCTTACCTCAAGAAGAGGACGGATATTTTCAATAGCTCTGTTAAATACCGCCACAGGATCTTCGCCGGTTTTTTCGCTTATTATATCAAACGAATCATACATTATGGATTCTGCCGTGCTTTTTTTACCTTCAAAATTCAGCTTATTTATAAATCTTGCTATCAAGACTGACCCGTATTTTGAATCTCCGACAGGCAAACCTCTTTTTTCTCTTGGTTTTAAAGCTTTGCGTGGCATACTTTTCCCTCTTTAAAGACTGAGCGCCGGACTGACAATAGAAACATAACCTGCCTTCCAAAATCTGCCCTGCACATCACGTTTTATATTTTATTTTTTTCAAAAAACAAACTTTTTTTCCTGCTTTTGACGCGCATTAGCGCGCAATATTACTTCGAGGCGGCTTTTGCTTTCTTTGCGCCGTACTTGCTTCTCGACTGCTTGCGTCCGTCAACTCCGGTAGCGTCAAGAGTTCCTCTGACGATATGATAACGAACTCCCGGCAAATCTTTTACACGTCCGCCGCGTATAAGAACAAGCGAATGCTCCTGAAGATTATGTCCTACGCCCGGAATATGTGAAGAAACTTCATACTGCGACGTAAGCCTTACTCTTGCGACCTTTCTTAATGCGGAATTAGGCTTTTTCGGCGTCGTCGTATAAACTCTGGTGCAAACTCCTCTTCTCTGAGGGCAATTTTTGAGCGCCGGCGCTTTTGTTTTTTTGACGGTATCTTTTCTTCCGTCTGCAATCAACTGATTAATCGTTGGCATTGTTTTTGTTCCTCTGTTTATTTATCTTTACCTGTAATTATCGGTTTAAGTCCGGTTCCTGCAGGTATCAGGTGTCCGATGGAAACGTTTTCTTTCAATCCTCTCAGGGTATCGATCTGGCCGGATACTGCGGCTTCCGTCAGTATTCTTGTAGTTTCCTGAAACGACGCAGCAGAAATAAACGAATCCGAAGACAATGATGCTTTTGTTATGCCTAAAAGAATAGGATGAGCAACCGGCGCTTTTCCGCCTTTTGCCTTAACTTCTTTCCTGTCCAGTTCATATTTGTATCTGGATACGATTTCTCCGTTAAGGAATTTACTGTCGCCCGAATCCATTATTCTGACATTAGACAACATCTGCCTTACTATTATTTCAATGTGTTTATCGTTTATGGTAACGCCCTGAAGCCTGTAAACCTGCTGGATCTCGTTAACTAAATATTCCTGAACTTCTTTCGGCCCTTTGACCTTCAGAATATCGTGCGGATTTACTGCTCCGTCCGACAGAGATTCGCCTTCTCTTACCCTGTCGCCTTCGTAGACGACTAAATGTCTTCCCGCGGGTATAAGATAATCTTTTTTCATTTTCGTATCGGGATTTTCGACTTCGACTTTCACGCTGCCTTTAGCCGTAGGCCCGCCCAAATGTACAATACCGTCAATTTCCGAAACGACCGCCGCATTTCTGGGGCGTCTTCCTTCAAATAATTCGGCAACTCTTGGCAAACCGCCCGTGATATCTCTTGACTTTGACACTTCCTGCGGAATTTTCGCAAGAATATCGCCGACTTTTATCTTGTCGCCGTCATGAGCTACAAGAGTCGTTTCAACCGGCAGAGGATATTCCGCAACGGTTTTACCGTCTTTCTTAACGACCATTCTCGGGCTTTTTCTATCTGAAGGATGCTCTATTATAACTCTTTCAATCTGTCCGGTGATTTTTGATTTTTCTTTCTGTAAAGTTACGCCGTCTTTGATATCTATAAACTGAACGGTTCCGTCAAATTCCGAAATAATCGGTTTTGAATGCGGATCCCATTTTGCTATAAGCACGTGCTTTTTCATTCCAGTGGCGGCGTCGACTTTCACTTCGACTTTTTGTCCGTCTTGAACTTCAATCACGGCTCCGTAAGGAATCTGGTAAACCTGTCTGCGATGTACGGGAAACTCAGTGTAGGCAAGTTCCGTATTTCTGCTTAAAACTATGGTTTCGCCGTCCCCGTTTTTAATCGTTTTTAAATTATAGTAATCCGCCGTACCGTTATTTTCGGCATAAATTTCCGAACGCTGAACAACGCGGCTGGCGGCTCCTCCGATGTGGAACGTGCGCAGCGTAAGCTGCGTGCCGGGTTCGCCGATCGACTGCGCGGCGATAATTCCCACGGCTTCTCCTACTTCAACCATTTTGCCCGTCGCGGGATTTACTCCGTAACATTTCGCGCATACTCCGTGTTCCGATTCGCAGGTCAAAACGCTTCTTATACCGATTTTATCGATACCGGCTTCGACAAGCTTTTGCGCTTTTTCAGGGGTAATCATTTCTCCCCTTTTAACAATCAGCTCGTCATGGACAATATCTACTACGTTATCAAGCGCGATTCTTCCGACAACGCGCTCGTCAATTTTTTCAACAACTTCATCGCCGCTCTGCAATGTTCCTATAAACACTCCGTTAACGGTTTTGCAGTCCGACTCTCTTACGACTACGTCATGCGCTACGTCGACAAGCCTTCTTGTAAGGTAGCCTGCGTCCGCAGTTTTAAGCGCGGTATCGGCCAAACCTTTACGTCCGCCGTGAGTTGAGATAAAATATTCCAAAACCGTCAAGCCTTCCCTGAAGTTTGAAATAATAGGCGTTTCAATGATTTCTCCGACGCCGCCTGTAAGTTTTTTCTGCGGTTTAGCCATAAGTCCGCGCATTCCGGCAAGCTGTCTTACCTGCTGCCTTGAACCTCTTGCGCCGGAATCGGCCATCATAAATATTGAATTAAACCTGTTTTCGCCTTTTTTAAGCGGTTCGGTTTCTTCTTTTCTCATTTCGTCAAACATTATGTCGGCGACTTCGTCCGTAACTCTCGTCCAGATATCTATGATTTTATTGTAACGTTCCGATTCAGTTATAAGACCGAGTTTCGCCTGTTTTTCGATTTCTTTAATTTTAGCTTTCGCTTCTTTGACCATTTTCTCTTTTTTCGGCGGAATTTTCATTTCGTCTATAGAAATTGAAACGCCGGCAAGAGTGGCGTACCTGTAACCCATTTTCTTTATTTCATCTAAAAGAACGACGGTTTTGTACTGCCCGAACTCTTTATAACATCTGTCGACCAAACCGCCAAGCTCTTTTTTTGTCATGCTTTTATTCTGGTAACCTAAAGAATACGAACCGTCTTCGTTTTTGGGAAGATTTTCGTTGAATATAACTCTTCCGACGGTCGTATAGTTCATGATTTCGTTTCCGTCTTCGGCTTTATAATTTTTCCATTTGGTTATATCCGGCTGTTCGTTATCTTTAAGCTTTTCGTCTCTTATATTGGTAAGACCCACAACTTTGATTTTTGCGTGCAGATCTATTTTTTTGGACTGGTACGCGCTTATGACTTCGTCAACGGAAGAAAATATTTTTCCTTCACCTGGAACGCCGGGCTTTTCTTTAGTCAAAAAGCAGCTGCCCAAAACCATGTCCTGAGAAGGAACGGCTATAGGTTTTCCCGAGGCGGGAGAAAGAATATTTCTTGTAGCCATCATCAAAACTTTGGCTTCAAGCTGCGCTTCAACCGAAATCGGAAGATGCACGGCCATTTGATCTCCGTCGAAATCCGCATTAAACGCCGCGCAAGTCAAAGGATGAAGATTTATGGATTTGCCTTCAACCAAAACGGGTTCAAAAGCCTGAATTCCGAGCCTGTGAAGCGTCGGCGCTCTGTTTAAAAGAACCGGATGGTTTTTTGTGACTTTTTCAAGTATGTTCCATACTTTTGCGTCGCCTCTTTCAAGCATTCTTCTTGCGGATTTAAGCGTCGCGTTTTCCTGTTTTATCAATTCTTTTATAATGAACGGTTTAAAAAGTTCAAGCGCCATTTCTTTCGGGAGACCGCACTGGTTAAGTTTTAAGTTCGGGCCGACGACAATAACGCTTCTTCCGGAATAGTCGACTCTTTTCCCGAGCAGGTTTTGTCTGAAACGTCCCTGTTTTCCTTTAAGAGTGTCCGAAAGAGATTTTAAAGGCCTGTTGCCCGCGCCGGTTACCGGCCTTGTTCTTGAATCGTTGTCTATCAATGCGTCAACGGCTTCCTGTAAAAGTCTTTTTTCATTGTTTATCATAACCGCAGGCGCTTTCAACTGCTCAATATGACGGAGCCTGTTGTTTCTGTTTATAATTCTTCTGTATAAATCGTTTAAATCTGAAGTAGCAAACCTGCCGCCGTCCAAAGCGACCAAAGGCCTTAAATCCGGCGGTATAACGGGAAGCGTCGTCAAAATCATCCACTCCGGCCTTGTTTCGGAATTTAAAAATCCCTCTACAACTCTGAGTTTTCTGATAAGCCTTGCTCTTTCCGCGTCGGATTTCGTTCTTTTGATTTCTATATGAATGTTTTTTGCTTCTTCCGCGAGATTGATTTCTTCTAAAAGTTTTCTGACTGCCGCGGCGCCGATATCGACTTTGAGATTGTCGCCGAAACCATTTTGAAGATTTTTTATATCGCTTTCTTCGAGAAGAACAAAATTTTCCGGCTTTGCGAAATCTTTCATGAAAGGAACGTCGTTTCTTGAGATTTCAATTCTCAAATGCCCTTCGTACTTTTTCAAGCTTTCGGGATTTCTTCTTAAATCGTTGAAGAGTTTGTCTTTTTCTATATCAAAAAATTCTATTCTTATCTTTTTGTCAGGTTCGGTGATCGAAACGGTCTCTCCTTTTTCAAAAGACTCCGAAAGAATTTTTTTAATTTCTCCGCGCTGCGCGGAATCCAGATCTCCGTAAAAATAAACGCTGTGCGATTTGAAATAACATTTATAGTAAGTATCGCCTTTTTCTATGTTTGCGGCTATTTTTTTGGCCGCGTCGTCTGCGGACATATCGAACCTGTCCGTCTGATGTTTAACCAAAGCTCTAAGCTGTTTTACGGCTTTATTTGAATCTTCGTCCAAAACTACTTCTTCGCTGACAATGCCGTCGAATATGCCTTTGAACTCTTCTTTAACCACCGGGCTGTTAATGCCGTATTTGAAAAGGTCAAACTCTTCTTCTTTTAAAAGCATGCCTTTTTCTACGAAAGAACAAACTCCGGCGCGGTCTTTAAGATTGTCCGTCACAACATATTTTGTGTAGTAAATCACTTTTTCCAAGTCCGAAATTTTCATGTTGAGAAGAATTCCGATTCTTGAAGGCGGTTTTCTCAAAAACCACAGATGAGCGACCGGAACGGCCAAATCTATATGCCCGAATCTCTCTCTTCTGACTTTAGATTCGGTCACTTCGACGCCGCATCTGTCGCATATCGTGCCTTTGTGTTTGATATATTTATATTTGCCGCAATGACATTCCCAATCTTTTGTCGGCCCGAAAATTCTGTCGCAAAACAAACCGTCTCTCTCGGGTTTAAAAGTTCTGTAATTTATTGTTTCCGGCTTTTTAACTTCGCCGTATGACCACGCTCTTATCTCATCGGAACTTGCAACGGTAACTTTAACCGCGTCAAAATTAGAGTAATTTAGGTTACCGGGTTTTTTCTTTTGATTTTGAAAATTTATTTTAGTCATTTCTTGCCTGCACCCTTAGTTTTTTCTTGTTTTTCCTGAGAAACGGCTCCCTCTAAAAGTTCTACGTTTAAGCCTAAAGCTTTAAGCTCGCTGACTAAAACTTTGAACGATTCCGGTATGCCAGGTTCCGATATTGACTCGCCTCTTATTATTGAGTCGTACATTTTGACCCTTCCGTCAACATCGTCGGATTTAACAGTTAAAAACTCCTGTAGAATATGCGCTGCTCCGTACCCTTCAACTGCCCACACTTCCATTTCTCCAAATCTCTGTCCGCCAAACTGAGCTTTTCCGCCCAAAGGCTGGCGCGTAATCAGCGAGTAAGGCCCTGTAGATCTGGCGTGCATCTTATCTTCAACCAAATGGTTAAGTTTCAATACATACATGACACCGACCGTCACTTTTTCCATAAACGGTTCGCCGGTTCTTCCGTCATAAAGCGTAACTTTGCAGTCGCTTGTCGGAAGAGCTTCTTTTGCGTACTTTGAAAGAGCGTCTTCAAGTTCTTTGCCTTTCAACCCTCTTGCTGTCAAATCTTTTTTCTTTTCATTTAAAATCTGGGTTTTGGCTTTTTCAACATACTCTTTTATCTGTTCTTCGCTAGCCCCGTCAAATACCGGAGTTACCATTTGAGTATCAAGAGTTTTTCCAGCCCAGCCCAGCATAACTTCCAAAAGCTGCCCCACATTCATACGGGAAGGAATAGCCAGAGGAGAAAGAACGCAATCAACGGGCGTTCCGTCCGGAAGCCTCGGCATGTCTTCGACCGGAAGAATTCTTGCGACGATACCTTTGTTGCCGTGTCTTCCCGCAAGCTTATCTCCGACCTGAACTTTTGTTTTTGAAGCTATGTAAACTTTAACTATTTTATTTACGGAAACGGGCAGTTCGTCGCCTTTTTTAAATCTTTCTTTTTCGTTTTCGTAATTCTCTTTGAGAATTTCTTCTTTCTTTTTATATACGGCTTCTATTTTTGTAGCTTCCGCCTTGCCGGCTTTGGCAAGAAGTTCTTTTTTATCTTTACGGAGTTTCTGTTTGGCCGCATCGTAATCGTCGTGCATGTCGTCTTGTTTTTTCTTCTTTTCTTTTTCCGTCAGTTTTTCAAGCCTAACGAAAGTTCTTACTGCAATAACTTTGCCGGATATTCCGGGCGGAACTCTTAAAGAAGCGTCCTGCACGTCTTCAGCTTTCTTACCGAACAAAACTCTTAACAATCTTTCTTCGGGAGTAGTCTGCTGTTCGCCTTTAGGAGCGGTTTTTCCTACCAAAATGTCGCCTCTTTGAACCATCGAACCGACTTTAATAACTCCGTCTTCGTCAAGATTCAACAAATCTTCGGAACCTACGTTCGGGATATCTTTTGTTATTTCTTCAGGACGGCCTTTTGTCTCCCTCGCTTCCGTTTGGAACTCTCTTATATGCACCGAAGTGAATTTATCGTCCTGTATCAGCTTTTCCGACAACAGCATTGCGTCTTCAAAGTTGTATCCGTCCCAAGGCATGAAAGCTATAAGAAGGTTTTGACCCAAAGCAAGCTGCCCGTTTTTTGTTGCCGGGCCGTCGGCGATAATCTGTCCTTTTTTGACCGTATCGCCCAAATTGACCAAAGGTTTCTGGTTAATACACGTATCCTGATTTGAACGCGCATATTTTCTTAAATTATAAACGTCGGTCTCTCCGGTAGTCTTGGAATAAATCATTACCTCGTCCGATGAAACCGAAACTACTTCTCCGTCTGATTTTGACGCCATAACAACTACCGAATCTCTTGCGACTTTTTCTTCGATTCCTGTTGCAACCAAAGGAACTTCAGTCACAAGCAGAGGAACGCCCTGACGCTGCATGTTGCAGCCCATCAAAGCGCGGTTTGCGTCGTCGTGTTCCAGAAAAGGAATCAATGCCGCCGAAACTGATATGACCTGCATAGGAGATATGTCCATATAATCTACTTTTACGGGCGGCTGAAATAAAAAGTCGTCCCATTTGCGTCCCTGAACTGAATCGGCCAATATTTTACCTTTATTGTCTACAGGCGTGTTTGCCTGAGCGACAAAAAATTCGTCTTCTCTATCCGCCGTCAAATATTCGATTTTATCGGTTGCCGTTCCGTTTTCAACTTTTTTATAAGGAGTTTCAATTAAACCGTAAGGATTTACTCTTGCAAAAGTCGAAAGCGAAGTTATCAAACCGATATTTGGGCCTTCCGGCGTCTCGATCGGACAAACGCGGCCATAATGCGTATGATGAACGTCTCTGACTTCAAAGCCGGCTCTTTTTCTGTTTAAACCGCCGGGTCCTAAAGCCGAAAGTCTTCTTTTATGCGTAAGTTCGGCCAGAGGATTTATCTGATCCATAAACTGCGAAAGCTGCGACGTGCCGAAAAATTTTCTTATCTGCGCGACAAACTGAGTAATGTTCGTAAGAGAACGAGGCGTAACATTTGCTTTATCCTGATTGTTCATATGCTCTTTTACAAGCCTTGCCATCTGGACAAGCCCGATCCTTATCTGGTTTTCAAGAAGCTCGCCGACAGACCTAACGCGCCTGTTTCCTAAATGGTCTATATCGTCAAGCCCTATTTTAATCGTCTGCTTTTCTTCGGTAAATTCCGTTTCGCCGTTGTAAAGCATCAAAAGATATTTCAATGTCGAGACTACGTCTTCCCTTGTCAGCGTTCTTTTGTTGTCTGCGGGAGTATTGAGTTTAAAATTTTTGGCGTAATATTCAAAAATCGGCGCAAGTTTTTTCAGTATTTTGTATCTTCCGACGGTAGTTAAATCGTATCTTCTTACCGATTTAAAAAGAAGCTCTTCCAAAAATCCCTGAGCTCTTTCCTGCATTATGAATTCCTGCGTTTTTAACACTCTATATATATGGTTGACCGCTTCTTTTTGGCTCTTTATCGTGTCTTTTTTCAATGTTAACAGAATTGTGGAATCTTTAAAAACGTTTACCGACGCAAAACCTTTATTCTGAAGCTTTTTTACGAGTTCTTCTTTCAATTCTTTTCCGGCATCGGCGATAATTTCGCCGGTAGCTTTATCGTAAATGTCTTCCGAAATATATTCATTGGCAAGATTTGCCGAAGGAGCGTCAAGCTGAACTTCTTTAGATTCTCTGAAAAGGCTCAAGATTTCTTCGTCTGTTTCAAAGCCCAAAGCGCGCAGAAAAGTTGTGGCAAATATTTTTCTTTTGCGGTCAATTCTTACAAACAGTATGCCGTTCTGGTCGAATTCAAATTCTACCCATGCGCCTCTGTAAGGTATCATTCTTGCAAAATATAAGGGCTTACCTAAAACGGTAACCCTTTTTTCTTCGTCTTCTTCAAATATTACTCCGGGAGAACGGTGGATCTGGCTGACAACAACGCGCTCGGCTCCATTTATTATGAACGTTGCGGTGTCGGTCATTAAAGGAATATCGCCGAAATATACTTCCTGTTCGGACAATTCCTTTTCTTTGCCGTCTTCTTTTTTATGCATAAGTCTTAATTTAACTTTTAAAGGAAGAGCGTAAGTTGCATCTCTTGCGATTGATTCTTCAACCGAATATTTCGGTTCGCCAAAAGAATAAGAAACATATTCCAATATCAAACTCCCGTCGGAATTTGTCAAAGGAAATATATCTTTAAAAGCGCCTTCAAGCCCTTGAAATTTTCTTTTCTCGGCAGAAATATCTTTTTGCAGAAATTCCGCAAAAGAATCTTTCTGCATCTTTAAAAGAAGAGGCGGATCTATTGCTGCGTTAATCTGTCCAAAGTTTATTTTATTCATTGTATTTAAACCTGTTAAAAATTATTGTACACAAATGACAAATAAATATTTATTATACATAATAAATATCATTTGTCAACTGCTATATAAACCGATAAAATAAACACAGTATCCCCGAAGAAAAAACTCTCATTCGGGGATAAAGCATTTTTCGTATATTGCCAGGTTTACTTGAGTTCAACTGCCGCACCCGCTTCAGTAAGCTTCTTCTTCATTTCTTCAGCTTCGGCTTTTGCAATGTTTTCTTTTACGGTTTTAGGAGCGCCGTCAACCAAATCTTTCGCTTCTTTAAGTCCGAGACCCGTAATTTCTCTTACAACTTTAATAACATTTATCTTATTTGCGCCCGAGCTTGTAAGAACGACGTTAAATTCGGTTTTTTCTTCAACAACCGCTGCTGCCGCTGCCGGAGCCGCCGCTGCTGCTACTGGAGCCGCTGCCGATACGCCGAACTTTTCTTCTAAAGCTTTTACCAATTCGGAAAGCTCTATTACCGACATTCCCGAAATTGCTTCAATCAACTGATCTTTTGATAATGCTGACATTTTACTTATCCTCCGTTATCTTAACGTTTTTTATTTTTTAACTTCTCAGGCATTTGCCTGCTTTTTGCCGATCGCTTCTAAAACAGTTACCAAACCTCTTATATTTGCCGCCAACACGTTTACAAAACCCGTTATCGGCGCGTTCATACTGCCAAGCATTTTGGCAATAAGAACTTCTTTTGACGGAAGAGTGGAAAGCTGCTCGATTGTTGAGGCATCCACAAACTTTCCTTCCATAAAACCCGCTTTAACTTTAAGTTTTGCATGGCTTTTTGCAAACTCCATAACGACTTTTGCAGGGGAAACTATGTCGCCGTTTTGTATCACAAGGGCGGTAGGCCCCGTAAAATAATCGGACGTTTCAATTCCCGCTTCTTTAAGCGCTATTTCGCTTAAAGTGTTCTTCACAACGGCATATTCGCTGTTGAGAGGACGAAGTTTTGAACGAAGCTCGGAAATTTCGTCTACGGTAAGGCCGTGATATTCGGTCAATATCATGCCGTTCATAGTTTTAAATTTCCCCGCTAAGTTCTTGACCTCTTGCTGATTTTTTAAATTTGGCATTTTCTTGCTCCCATATTAAAAACAACATGATTCGTAAAAATAAAAAAAACTTCTCCGAGAAAGAGAAGTTTATAAATTAAAAATTTACATTTCCTCGTCTCGGTAAGAAAAGAGTTTTCCGCTCTTTTTTAATGCCGCAGGCGTCTTATTTAATGCTCCGGGCATCTTACTGTCTTTGACTTGTTAAACCTTTCAAAAGAACTAAATGTTTGAGGATTATATCACAAACAATTCTTTTTGTCAAACATTTTTTTGCTTCCGGAAAACTTTTCCGTTTGTCACGGCGCTCAATCTAGCATAAACGCGGCTGTTTTGTCAACAAAACTTTTTTTTCATATTACCCCATAGAATGAGGTCACATTTTCGTTTTTTGGATATATAAGAAAATATTTTATACAATTAATTCACACTATGAAAAACTATTATAAACTTTTAGGCATATCGACAGCCGCAACGCAAGAAGAAATTAAAAGAGCTTATCGCAGGCTTGCTATACGATACCACCCTGATAAAAATCCCGACAATAAAGCAGCCGAAGAAAAATTTAAAGAAATAAATGAAGCGTACAAAACTCTGTCCGATAAGAATACAAAACACGATTATGATATGCTTTTTAACTCTAAATTTTCTTCAAGCGAAGCTTCTTCAAATTCCGATACTAATGCGAAATCTTCGACAGAATCTGCTTATATCAAAAACTTAAAAAAACAAGCAAATAATGATGATACGGGCGCTCAATTTGAACTTGGCAAAAGTTATTTTTACGGCAAGAACGGAGTAAAAGAAGACGAGAAAGAAGCGTTTTATTGGTTTATAATGGCCGCAACTAACGAATCTAAAGAAGCATTGGAATTTATAATCGAGCATATGAATAAAAATATGTATGCAGCGACTGAATTTGTAAATCTTTTGTATATACTTGCCTCAAAAAAGGAAAAAGTTTATGCGCTTAAGGAACTGGAAGATTTTGCTTCCGGAGGGAATGCTTTATCCGCGCTTGCTCAATTTTATATCGGTAAATTATATTTTGAAAGTAAAGTTTTGAAACAAAATTACAAAACGGCGTTTAAATATTTTAAGCAAGCTCTTGCAAACGGTCATATTGAATCATTAGCGTTTATTAAAGAACAGGCGCAAACAAACAATCACATAGCTCAAGAAATTTTAGCGGAAATTTATTTTGACGGCATAATGGTTGATAAAGACAAAAAAGAAGCATTCAAGTGGTATGCAAAAGCGGATAAGAACGGAAGTGAAAAAGCAGGCGATACAATAAACAAATATGCCAACCGCGGCGATATAGACGCACAAAACTGTCTTATAGAAATTTATTACAACAATGGGAACTATGCAAAACTTATAAATTTAGCAGACTCCGGCAATAATCAAGCCATCAAGTATATTAATTTGATCTTCAATAATTCCAATGGTAAGGCTCAATATGATATTGCCAAAATATATGAACACTTAAATAACAAAGAAGAAATTGTTAGATGGTATGTACAGTCGTTTAAGAACGGATATAGTAAATCTATAGATATAATTGCGAATTATATTGAAAAAGGAAATAAAGAAGTTTACGGCTATTTGTCGGAGTTTTACAAAAACAACTCTGTCAATCATAATTTAAACGAAGCGTTTAATTTTTTTATAAAAGCCGCAAATCAAGGAAATGAAGACGCAATAACATACCTCAAAAACTTTATAGGAAACGGCGCTGCCGAGAAACAATACGAAGTGGCGCAGCTCATAGAACTAAATAAATTACCGCAATCAAGATTTTTACAGATTTTAGAACTATACAGTAAAAGCGCGGAAAAAGGCAATATCGAAGCGATCAAAAAATTAGCCGAATATTACTATGAGAACAATAGGAAACTGTCAACTTCTTTATATTTAAAATTCGAAGAAAAAAGTATCAGGCAAAATGTCAATATCGACGCTAACACAAAATATATTTTAGGCGAAATATACTTTAACGATTTAACAAAACCCGAAAATAAAGAAAAAGGATTAAATTATTTTATCCAATCTGCAAAAGCCGGAAACAGACAAGCAAGAAAAATTATAGAGACTATTGATATAGACTCTCTAAAAGACAATGAATTGTGTTTGCTTAGAACAAATTATTGCAAAGCTAATAATTTAAAAAGATATTTCTTTATAAGAAAACATAAGCTGCTTTTAACGATATTGCCGGCAGTGATCATTTCTTTAATTATTTCGTTGATCGTTTGGTCAGCAATACATGCCTATACTCCGAAAGGAACCGATTTCCAAAAAGCAGAAATTTATCATAAACGGGGAAATATAGGAAAAGCAGAGCTGTATTATGAACGGCATTATTTGGCAGAAGCTGAAAAAGGCGATGCAAATGCTCAATTAACTTTAGGAACGGGATATTCTTCAGGCAGGTTTTCTTCTGATTTTGATAAAGCTGTTTATTGGCTGGAAAAATCAGCTCAGCAAGGGAATGAAAATGCTCAATTGATTTTAGGAATGGGATATTTTTCAGGCAGATTTTCTCTTGATCTTGATAAAGCTGTTTATTGGCTGGAAAAATCAGCGCTGCAAGGAAATGCAGATGCTCAATTAACTTTAGGAATGGGATATTCTTCAGGCAGATTTCCTTTTGATTTTGATAAAGCCGTTTATTGGCTGGAAAAAATAGCAGAGCAAGGAAATATAAAAGCAGGGGAAGAGTTAGGCAAGATATATTATAAAAAACAAAATTATGTGAAAGCGAAATTTTGGTTTGAAAAATTATTAGAACAAGAAAATCCGGACGCGCAATACTATCTGGGAGAAATCTATTTTAACGGTTATGGAGTTAAAAAAAATTTAAAAGAAGCGGAAAAATTATTTGCACGATCAGCTAAAAACGGCAATCAATCCGCGCAAAAAACGTTAGATACGATCAACAAAGGAAGAGAAGAGCAAAGAGCAAAGGAAGAAAGAAATAAACAAAAGAGAAATACGATACTTTCTTATTTGGGACAAGGTTATTATCATTTAGCCAGAGAAGTTGATAAGAATTATCAATCTTTGGGATTTGATCAAAACTATTTATATGAAAAATCCATTGAAAAATTTGAACTATTAGCTAAAAGAGGCAGCAGCGGCGCTTTGAATATGTTAGCGATAATACATTGGGAGCAAGGCAACAGTAATGAATATATCAAATATATTAAAAAATCGGCAGAACTCAGAAATGCAGCCGCACAGTATGAATTATCCGAACGATATCGTAACGGAAGCGCTGTGGCGGTCAAAAAAAATATTAAGCTTGCAAAAGAACTAATGCTAAAATCTGCTTATCAAGGATATGAAGACGCACTCGGAAAACTTGGAGACGCATATAAGTACGGAACATACGGGGAGATCAATAAAAAAGAAGCTCAAATGTGGAAGACCCTTTGGGAACAAAGCAATAAAAAAGAGCCAAACAGAATATCATATTCTTTGACTTTGAAAGAGATAGATGATGTGACTTTATTAGGTGTAAGCACACGCTTATCGGCAACTATTCGCGCAGCAATATCTTGCTTTAAAAAAGCAGCCGACTTAGGCGATACGGAAGCAAAAGAAATGATGAAACGTCTTAATGATTTGTCCAGAAAAGAGTTAGCGTCTCGCGCAAGAGAATCTGTTCAGTCTATAAATAGTTGGTTTGAATAAAACGGCAAGCTGTATGCTTGACCCGAAATTTTGTGAAAGAGTATAAGTTGATGTATTCGATAATAGCAGTGGCGAGAATAAAGCCAGAAGCGGTTTTTATGAACAAAATCGTCGATTTGAAATCCCGTACAAATTATTCCAACAGCCATTCTATTATATTCTTTATTTCTATGCCGTTATCCGTATTTGAAAAAGGTAAATCGGCAGTGATTACGGTCTTTTTGTAATTATCGTTTATTGCCCGTAAAGGCGCAAGTTCTCTTTTACTTGTTTCTTCGCCAAGCATAGTCTCCGTAACCTGATAATATTCAATTATCCCGCCGGGTTTTCTAGCTACAAAATCAACTTCTACGGTTTTCATTTTTTTCTCATTTGCGTCATAAATGTCAATTTTTCCGATATAGACGTCATATCCCCTGCGCAAAAGTTCAAGATAAACTATGTTTTCAAGCAAATGTCCTTTATCTCCCGAAACTCCAAGCAATGCAAAACGCAAGCCAACATCCGCAATATAGTATTTTGCGTTTGTGCGTAAAATTTCTTTTCCTTTTATATCATAACGCCCTGCTTTATAAAGCAAATAGCCGTCGCAAAGCCCGTCCAAATAGCTTTCAACCGTTTGCGGATAAATTTTTCTTCCTCCGGAACTCATTACATTGCAAATATTTCTTAACGAAGTTTCGCTGCCGACAATGCTAAAAACAAATTTAGCAACTGCGTCCAGCCTTGAAAAATCCAAAATGCTTTTTCTAAGCATAATGTCTTTTTGTATTATAGCGCTGTACAAGCCCGTCAAATAGTCCCGTATCAGCTGCTTATCATTTTGAAAGGAAAGAGTTTGCGGAAAAGAGCTGTTTAAAAGATAATTTTGATATGCTTTATCATAATTCTCATTAGGCGCTGCGCTTAAATATTCGCTAAATGACAAAGGCTGCATTTTTATCTCTATATAGCGTCCCGAAAGCAATGTGACTATTTTTGAACTAAACATATATGCGTTTGAGCCGGTAACATATAAATCTATATTTTCACGCAGTCTTAAACTGTTTATAGCTTTCGGGAAATCAGCCGCAAGCTGAATTTCGTCAATGAAAACATAATTCATTTTATCTTCAGACAAATTTTTCAGCACATAATCGTGAAGCGTTTTATAGTCAAGCAGCGGAGCATTTGACATATCTTCAAGATTTATATTTTGAATTTGAGAATCCTGTACGCCAACAGTTTTAAGATAATTCTGAAACAATAAAAACAATGTAGACTTACCGCAGCGGCGTATACCCGTGACTATTTTTATCAAGTCAGTTTTATCTTTCCATTTTTTAAGTTTCTCAATATAATGTTTTCTTTCTATCAATTTTTCCATAAAAAACCATAATTTATCTAGGATGATATAGATTATAACATAAAAATATATAATTACAAATATTTTTTATGTTTTAAACTACAAATTCAATTATACATTACTTCTTATAGTTTTCAAACTAAATTTTAAGTGCTAATTTTTTTGCTTATTTGACCAAAGAATAACTTAAATCAACTCTGCAAGCTGCCGCTTACTGTAGATAAACCGCCTTACCTCTATTGTATCTCCAATAATCACATAAAAAATAGTGAACTTATTAACATATATTTTGTAATATGTCTTTTTTCTTTTTTTTGTGGAATTATAAGGCTCAAATGCTTTAGGGAAAGCAATCCTTTTTAATATACATTACTAATCAGTTTCAAGGCGGCTTGCGGATTTTTTAGTTTAATTGTTATATAATCAACGGCTTTTGATAAATCGTCTTCAAAAAGCGGAAGATATAAAAGCTTATATTTTTCGTTCATTATTTTTTAACTTTGCTTTTAAGCCTTTTAAAAACTTCTTTATGCTCATAACGAACATCGTTATTACGGGCTTGGATATCAGCCTCGTCAAGTTTAAGTTCTATATCCTGTGTTAAATCGGCATATTGCTTCAAGTTTAAAATAACCATAGAACCGTATCCGTTTTTAGTAAGATATACAGGTTCTCCTTTATTGACAAGTTTTTCAATTTCGGCGAATTTATTTCTTAAATCTGAGACAGGTCTTATTTTGATCATATTGATCTCCATTTATTTTATCTATCATAATTTTATCATAGCGTCAATAAGAGGCAGGCAAAACGCATGAAAGGAAAAGATAATTAATAGAAGGTCGATTTTTTATTCAATTTTTCTGACCTTTTTTCTTATAACCCTAACA
>JAISDI010000172.1 GCA_031264895.1 Endomicrobium sp.
AACGTGGATCAACCCACTGCGTATATTGAACATGAAATTTAGAACCTTGCGCATACGGCAAATCCCCCGTCCGGAGACATTGTCTCCGTCCACCCCCTTTAAAAAGTGGGAATTACGGCAAACAGCGAAACGGCAAAATGGATCCCCGATAAAGACACTCGGGGATGACGACAAAGGAAAAAAGATAGTTTTTAGAAAGTTCTAATGGAGTATCTGGGTTTAAAAAATCTAAAAAAATTCAAATTAAAAGTTTGTCATTCTGACGAACCTTTTGATTTGAATTTTTTTAGGATTATTTTCTGTCGAAGTTATTTATATTTAAATTTGGCCTTGATGCCTAATATGCGAAAAGTTTTATGACTGTCTTTACTTTCTACGGAAAATACTTTTTTTATAAAACGTCTTAATTTTTTTCTATTACAGAAATTAATATAACCTTTTATGTCTTTATTAATCAAAAACTTAAAATAATCTTCTTTATAAGTTTTTAAAAACTCGTCCATATATTTGCATTTGTGAAAATCCTCAATAAAATGTTTTACGAAAACTTTAAGCAGACTCTTTTTTACGCCCTTTAGTTGTCTCATTTTTTGTAAGATATTGTCATATCTCCACATAACTCTCTTGAATGCTTCGATATATGCCATTTCGCTGCCGATAGAAGAAGAATTCAAAAAAGCGATCACAAGCCGGTTCGCGCGTTTTAAGTTTTTAGCTCTCCTTACTGAAAAAGCGCTCAATTGTTTATCAACATTTTCACGATGATGGTAATATGTTCCCTTACAAGGAACTATTTTACCTGCAGAAAAAGTGACTCTTGCCGTAAAAGGAATGTCATGCCCTTGCTTAAGAGAGGCGTCAAAATAATTTATTTTCTTTTCTTTTAAAAAACTTAACTTATAAACGGCATTCCAGATTGTGATAGAATGCTCATTTATTCCCAGAAATTTACCCGCTTTATACCTGTTTACAAGCATTTTATTTATTCCGGATTCTTTTACAGTTGTCCCGTAATGATATTTATATAATGTGCGGGCAATATCGGCATCTTTTGTTTTTGCTTCATTGTATAATACGTCTAAAAAATTTACATCCGCCCAATCGTCAGAATCAATAAAACTTACATATTCCCCTGCAGCGGCCTCAAGCCCTGCGTTTCTCGCAGCTGCGGCGCCAAAATTTTGTTGTCGAAGTATCTTAACTCTTTCGTCTTTTTTTGCGAAATCGTATAGAATATTTAAACTGTTATCCGTAGAAGAATCGTCTATACATATAATTTCAATATCACGCAGCGTCTGGTTTGTTATGCTGTCCAGACATTGTTTTAAATATTTTTCGACATTATAAACCGGAATGATTACGGATACTTTAGGAATGTTCATGTATGTCTCCATTATCGGAAAACCGGATAAATTCCCTAATTTGTCTGTTGTTACAATATATTTTTCCGAAGCGCTTTCAAGCATATACCCTTTTACGTCTTTATTAACCAAAAACTTAAAATAATCTTCATAGTAATTTCTTAAAAACTCATCCATATATTTGCATTTGTGAAATTCTGCGATGAAGCAATTTATATAAGATTCTTTTAAGAAAGCGCTGAAGTCTTCCATTTTTCTTATCCTGCGGAATGTATCGTCATAGCGCCAAATTACTCTTTTAAAAGCTTCAAGATAATCCTTAGTATTTTTTACTTCTATGGAATTCAGAAAATTTACAACCGACTTGTTTGCAAGAACAATGTTTTCGCTTCTTTTGACGGAAAAAATACTGAGCTGATTTTGTACATTCTTTCTATAGTAATAATAAGTCTCTACCGTCGGAACAATTTTTTTTGCCGAAAAAGAAGTCCTGACGGTAAAAGGAATGTCTTCTGCACCCAATATATTTTCGTCAAAACAATCGCCGCCGATAAATACACTTTTTAAAAAGCTATGTCTGTACAAGGAATTCCAGACAATTATCGAATGTTCATTTACTCCCAGCGTATCTTTTTTTGAATGTCTTAGAGCGAACAATTTAACTATATAACCGTCAACCTGTTTGTCGGAAAAACATTCTTTATACGGTGCTCGCGAAATATCGGCATCATTTGATACTGCGGCATCGTAGAGCGTCTCTAAAAAATTACCATCGATCCAATCATCGCTGTCAACAAAGCTGATATATTCTCCTTCGGCTTTTCTCAAACCGCTGTTTCTCGCCGAAGAAAGTCCTCCGTTTTTTTTATCGATTATTTTAATGCGGTTATCTTTGAGCGCGTAATATTCTAAGACTGAAAGAGAGCCGTCGGTAGAGCCGTCGTTAATGCATATAATTTCAATATCGCGCATCGTTTGGTTTATTATGCTGTCCAGACATTGTTTTAAATATTTTTCGACATTATAAACAGGCACAATAACGGATACTTTGAGAGTATTCATACTATAGCTCCGTTATCGTTGAAAAAGCCCGATGATTTTACGAATTTTTCTATTTTGATAATATAGACCATTCCTAAGAAAACATGTAACATTTACCGCCAGGTTTTAATATCCTGCCCATTTCTTTATAAAAAAACTCTTTATATTTTTCATCCAAAGGCATATTTACAAAAACGGCATCGTAACTATTGCCGGCCTTGCCTATATTGTAAATAAAAGATAATTCGGGAGCGCAATTGCCATTTTTTAATATCTTTGTACTGTCACAGACATATAAATCTATATTAGGAATTTGAAAATAATCCGCAAAGTCTGATGCAAAAAGTGCGGTCTTTATATTTTTAGAACTATACTCTTGAAGAAACGTTGAAAGCACTTCATTATTAACAAGATATAATTCGAAGTTTCTTTCGCTGATAGAATCGATATATTTTATAATTTCATCTGCAACCGTTTCCGGATTTATGGATGTCATACATTTGGATTCATTGAAACCGCGTATACACTGCCGTGCCCAATTTTTTGATAAATATGAACATGAATTGACGCAGGCTTTTGACGTAATGTTAATATTCTCGCTATAGCCAAAAATATCCGGAGATGTCGGCCCCCATACAACGCATGATTTTCCTCCTAGCGCATTTCTTAAATGAACAAGACCGCCATCGCTGTCAATATGTAACAGAGAGTATTTCAGCAAAACATTAAGCTCATCAAAAGAAGTTTTTGAAAGCAAATTGATATCGACTCCGTCTATTGAACCATAATCTTTACTTGATCCCAACTGCACAATTTTTATATCCGGACGCTTCTCTTTCAATAATTTGATCAACTCGTTATAATACTTAAGCGGCCACATCTTTACATGCCCGTTTTTAAAAATATCGTCGCATGCCCGGGAGACGGTCATATACGCGTTATGTTTCAATTGGTATTCATCCAGTACCGAGAAAGCGTCTAAATTCCATGAAACAAAAGGTTTTGTATCCGCATCATAAGAAAAAATATCGCGTATATCAAAATGGCCTCTTCTGTTTTTGCCAAATAATGCGGCAAATCCGGCAATGACGGCGTAATTCATATTCGGAAGAATTCCGAGTATTTTTGTGGTCTCATCGACATATTTCATCAAAAGCGGAGCTTTCAATTTTATTTTTTCTCTGTTATATTTTTTGACTCTGTAAAGCCTGTCGTTAAGCAAAACTAAATCATATTTTTTATAATCCAATTTTTGGCTGTAAGGCGCCGTTACGTTAAAAAGCGGGTTTTTGGCAAATGCCGCGTAACTGCGCGCAAAGTAATCGATAATTATATCCGGAATCTGCTTTTTTACTTCTTTCCAGAAAGCGGCTTCCATTAAACAGTCGCCAAAACCCTGATTATTTTGAATTGCAATTCTTACGGGAGAATCAAAATACGCTTTTTTTCTCTTGTTCTTTTTAAATTTCAATTGAACGCCGAGCAGCGTTATTATGGTATGTTCCGAACTTGACTTAACCGACAATATCGTTTCAAAAAAAACATTTACGAGAAACCGCCTGAATTTTCTGTACAAATTCACGTTAAC
>JAISDI010000115.1 GCA_031264895.1 Endomicrobium sp.
CTTGCAAATCTTCAGGAACACTACGGTACAAACGCAGATGTAAACCAAAACGGAACGGTTTCGCAAAACGTGTATATCGTAAACGATGGCATAAATCCTTCATCTGAAGGTTTTTCAAATTCGGGAATAAACGTTAACGGCAAAACCGTATGGGTCAAAAGTTCTATTGCGGACGGAATAACTTATTATGCGGCCGGAGTTGCGTATGAAGAAATATCTGCCGCAATACAAAACAAAAAACTCGAAAACAAAGTAAAGCAGTCCTTAAGACAGGAAAGAATATTTTTAGAAAACACGATGACCGCGGACTATCTTGAAATAGACACCGTTACGGAAAATAAAACCGGCACGGAATACGGCCAAACGGGAACCGCAAGAATATATCTCGGAACAGGCACGGAGTATATGCAGACCGACATGATATATTTTGACCGTGTCCGCGACATAAGAAACGCGGAAGGCTGGCAGCGCGCAAGAAGCATAATGATATTTTTAAACAAAACCAAAACGATCGCAGATTTTGAAAAATACCTGAAAATTTTAAAAAACGCAAGCAACGGAAACATAATAATCACCGAAGAGTTTGCGCAAATACTTGCGCAGTCGAACAAACTTGCGCCTGTGCTAGAGCAGCTCAGAAAAGACGGAATAAGCATTATGGTAGAAAAAACCGCAGACTCAAAACTGCCCGCAAACGTATTGAACCTTTTTGACGGAACATTCGATCCTGAAACCGGCAATATCGAAAGAGCGCAGGCCGGCAAAAAAGGAACCGTAGAACTTAACGTCGAAATTATATCCGATGCCAAAACTATGGAAGATTCTTATAAACGGACAAATAAAAACGTCGTGTTTTTTGAAACGGCAATAGAAGAATACGTGCAGTCCGACAGAGCGGGGCTGGGCAAATTTTTGCAAGATATAACGTCGCCCAAAATATTGAAATATTTTGCCGAAATCACGGCTGAACCTGCAATTACGGACAAGTCTGCCGCAGAAACCGCAAGAAATTTTAACATAGAAAAAGTTTTAGACGATTTTCCGGATTTGACCGCCGGCGATATAAAGGCTATGTTTGAAGCGCTGCAAAACGGAGTTCCCGCGGAAGAAATTTTCCTGCTCGACCATTTGAACGTCAACAGCGCCGTAAGAATGTATCTGGCTGAAATAGACAGACGCGTTGAAGACAAAACCGCAATTTCCGATATTAAAAAAGCGTATATGGAAGGACTGGCCGAAAAGCTTGCCGCGTCGGTCGCGTTTAGAAATGCAAAAAGGGTCTACGGATTCAAAAATAAAAATAACGAAAAACTTGTAGGCGAGCTTGCTCTGCTTAAGTATACGGGTTCCGAAACGACTGTCGCGGACGCTGCCATAAGCGACAGACTCAGAAATATGACGTTTTTAAATTATAATAACGAAATAACTTCAATAATAAACGAGAACCCGGAAGCTATCCCCGCCGTTGCGGATCTAATGCTGGACATGATCTTTGCATACGCAATGGAAGTCAAGACAAACAAAAAAGATTATAAGCAAGAACCCAATCTGCAAGCGCTTAACGCAATATTAAGCGCGGCATAATATATGCCCGGCTTCAAACCCGGGACTACGCTGCCGGCAAGATTTATACGCGACGCGCACATCAGCCGGCAGCGGCGACTTTTCCGCAAAAGATCATATTTTACGGAGGAAGTCCATGAAGAAAATTTTTTTGGCAGCAGTATTTTTTGTTTTTGGAGTTATGTTTTTTGATGCGGTAAACGCTTATGCGCAGGAACAAACGCCGGACGAGGATGTAGAAGTCGGTAAAATAGTCAAAGCCGAAGTCAAAAATAAAAAGATCATTATCACAAACGACGAGGGCAGAAAGATAGATTACAGGATAAAAGGCATATGTTACGCTCCGGACATTGACGGCGGCTCGTTCTGTGAAAATTTTAAAAAAGATATTCCGCTTATCAAAAAAGCCGGCGCAAACTCTATCAGAACGTACAGGCCTTTGGGCTGTTACAAAGACGAATACGGAAATTCTTTTAACTCTGCCGGAACGAAAAAGATTTTAGACAAATGCCTTGAGTACGGTTTGACTGTTACGGTAGGCTTTTCGTATGAAGATATGGCCGAAGACGGTTTGATGTACTCTTATCTAAAAGAGTTCGGAGATCATCCCGCAATTCTTATGATAGCTTTGGGAAACGAATACAATTATCATTATAACGAATGGTTTTCAAAAGAAGAATGGTTCCAAAGATTAAAAGAAGCTTCGGCAAGACTTAAAAAATATTTGCCCGGCAAAATAGTCGCTACGGTTCACGGTGAAATGCCGTCCGCGCAGGAATTCAAAGAATACACGAAAGCCGGAATGGATCTGATAATGATGAACATGTACAGAGGCTCGAATTTCGGTTTTGCTTCGCAGCATTGGTACGAGATATCAAAAAATATGCCGTGGGTTTTGGGAGAGTTCGGCAGAAGCTCAAAAGACGGAAGCGGACACGACACTTCTAAACTTCAGGTTTCATATCTGCAAACTCTCATAAGGAATATGGAACACGGCTATTTATTTAGTTTCTCTGACGACCCTGCAAAAGGCGAAGGCGAAATTTCTCCGGTGATAGGCAGCGAAGGCAGCATGGGAATTTATGAACACGGCAGAGACCCAAAAACAGCAGTCAAAGTCGTAAAAGAGGAATACGAAAAAATCACAGGAAGCGTAAGCCTGAATTAAAGATAATTAGTAATGAGTAATTAGTAATTAGTAATTAAAGACAACAACAAAAAAAGTTGAAGTAATCAAAAAAATTTCCAAAGTGTCTTTAATTCCCATTTTCAGAAAATCGGAAATTCCCCTTTTTCCCAAAGACTCAGGGAATTCCCCTTTGCAAAAAATCAGAAATTCCCCCTTTTTTAAAGGGGGTGGACGGAGACAATGTCTCCGGACGGGGGATTTAGCCAAAGGCTCTGACGTGGTATCCCGCAAAGCGCTGACGGATATACTGGGAGCGGACGGGGTTTCCTCTAAGAATTACGACGACGACAAAATGGATTCCCGATAAAAAACTTCGGGAATGACAAACGGGCGAAATCATTTTTGTTGTCATGCCCGAAGTTTTCGGAAATGTTGTAATTCTTTTTTTTCAAAGTTTCGGAAATTCCCCTTTGCAAAAAAACAGAAATTCCCCCTTTTTTAAAGGGGGTGGCCGCGAAGCGGACGGGGGATTTTTACCAAGTCAACGGGATGTTGTCGAAAACACTGATGAAGAATTGAACGGTGGATGACCCAACTGATTTATATTTAACATGGATGCCCCCCGTGTTAAGACCTCACGGGGCAGGCTGCTAAGGAATAACAGCATTCCCGAAAACTTCGGGCATGACGACAAAAATGATTTCACCCGTTTGTCATTCCCGAGTGTCGTAATCGGGAATCCATTTTGTCGTCGTAGTAATTCCCCTTTGCAAAAAAACAGAAATTCCCCCTTTTTTAAAGGGGGTGGCCGCGAAGCGGACGGGGGATTTTTACCAAGTCAACGGGATGTTGTCGAAGACACTGATAAGGAATTGAACGGTGGAACAATGCCCGATTACAAACTTCGGGCATGACGACAAAAATGATTTCACTTGTTCGTCATTCCCGAAGGTTTTTATCGGGAATCCATTTTGTCTTTTCGCTTTTTGCCGCCATCACAACATTTAAGCTATTTGTCTATTTAACGTGGATCCCCGACAAAGACACTCGCGGATGACACGGCATAGAGGCTGTCATTCCCGAGAGTCGTAATCGGGATCCAAGTTAAATACAAATAAGTGGGTTGATGACGATAAAGGAAAAAGATGGTTTTTAGAAAGCTCTAATGAATTTTTGGGTTAAATGGTATTATTGTGGGTCAAGTATAGTTCTGTGAAGTGGTGGCCGGATACATTGTCTCCGGACGGGGTAGTCGTTGTTGCCGTTGTTTTTGTCGTTTCCGTTTCTGTTGTTGTAGTTTCCGTGCCTTTGCTTTTCTAGTATGTCGCCTGCAAAGGCCTTTTCTGATACGCTGCCTGCAAAGGCTATACCGCCCGCAAGGGCTTTGAAGGACGGACAATGACGATAGAGATCAACGCCGAATTTAAACAAGCTTTTGAACTTATTTCGAATACCGACGACTGCGTTTTTGTTACCGGAAATGCCGGCACCGGAAAAACGACGTTTTTGAAATATTATATTACAAGGTCAAAAAAGAAAACGGTCATTCTTGCCCCGACAGGCGTTGCCGCGCTCAATGCCGGCGGCGAGACCGTACATTCTTTTTTCGGTTTTAAGCCCGACATAACTCTTTCAAAAATCAAAAAGAAAAAACTTTCGGACAAATCGATATACAAAAAAGTCGAAACGATAATTATTGACGAAGCCTCAATGCTGCGCTGTGACATTTTAGATTGTATAGACAAATTTTTAAGACTTAACAGGGAAACGCACCGGCAGCCTTTTGGCGGCGTGCAGATGGTTTTTATAGGGGATTTACAGCAGCTTCCGCCTGTAGTAAAAAGGGAAGAAATGCACATTTTCGGTTCGGTTTATAAATCGCCTTATTTTATCAGCGCTTATTCGTTAAACGAATGCATGCTCCATACCGTTGAACTCAAAAAAATTTACAGACAACAGGAAAAAGATTTTATAACTCTTTTAAATTCCGTGCGCAACGGCATAGCCGGCGACGCGGAACTTGCCGTTTTAAACAAAAAAGCCGTCGGAGGCGTTCTTGACAAACCGATGGCAATATACCTCACCACAACAAACAAAAAAGCCGCGCAGATAAATCATACATACCTGTCAAAAATACGCGAAAAAGAGGCCATGTTTACGGCTGAAACCGAAAACATTGACGAAGGTTCCGGCGTTTTTCCTGCCGAACATGATTTATTGCTGAAAAAAGGCGCACAGGTTATGACATTAAACAACGATTCAAAAAGCCGCTGGGTAAACGGAAGCATAGGCGTTGTCGAAGATATAAGAAACGACATGTATTCAGATAAAACCGTAATACACGTCAAATTTCAAAACGGGCGCATTGAACAGGTAGAACCGTACAAGTGGGAACTTTTCAAATATAAATGGAACGAAAATCTCATGCAGATAGAAACCGAAAGCGCGGGCTTTTTCAAACAGTACCCGCTGAAACTTTCGTGGGCAGTAACAATACACAAAAGTCAGGGAAAAACTTTTGACAATGTAATCATAGACATGGAAAACGGCTCTTTTGCTCCCGGACAATTATATGTTGCACTAAGCCGCTGCACATCTTTTGACGGAATTTTATTGTCGCGCCCGCTGACAAAGCGCGACATACTGGCGTACAGGTGCTAGCGCACGGCAAATTAGAACGGCACGTTCCTTTGATCATAACTTGGAAAGTCGGGAATTCCCCATTTTAGAAAATCCGAGATCCCCCTTTCCAAGAGATTCAAAAATTTCTCTTTTCCAAAGTTTCGGAGATTCCCAATGTGGAAAAACAGAAATTCCCCCTTTTTTAAAGGCTTACCATTACCCACAAGTATTTATGAGTTATGGGATTGGTAAAAAACAAGTAAAAAACAGATTTGTCATACCCGAAAGTCGTAATCGGGTATCCATTTTTGCTAAAAATATAAG